>NZ_LWMU01000058.1 GCF_001639275.1 Methanobrevibacter oralis | reverse complement strand
AATATGAATTCGTTGAAAATAAAAAATAAAGATTAATAATTGAGAAAAAACAAAATAGAGAAAAAATATCTAGTTAAAATTTAAAAACAAGAAAAATTAAGAAAAAATGGATTTATTGACAAACCCCCAAAAAAAAGTTTATTTAGTTAAATGAAGGTTATTGATTATAAAAATAGTTAAAAAGAAAAGAAATGATGAATTATTCATCATTATAAAAGTCGTCATTTTCGTAGTCTTGTTTTATTGCTTCAATTTCGTCTTCGTTTAAGATTTTTGCAATAACTGATTCTTCATCAATAAATTTTACTTCTGCAAAACTTATGTCAGTTATTTTATCATATATTCTCCCTGCACTCATTGTTCCTTTTATCACTGTTTTTGTACTGTTAGCTATGTAGCCTACTTTTCCAATGTATTTTATTTCACAGGCGATTGCTTCTGTGTCATAATCGTTTTCTGGTTCTTTTACAAGTTTTATGATGGATCCTATTTTAAAGACTTTGTTTCCTTCAAAGTTTTTTAATCCAACTACTGTTGTATATAATTCTAAATTTGTGTACTCCATTTTAGTCACCATATTGATATAGTTATATTATTATTTATTAATTCTTTATAAATAGATTGTCTTTAATCATAATAATTTTCGAAGTTTAAATAATAATATTTAATAATACATTTGCATATAATATTTTTATGTAAAAATTGTGCTTAATTTGATGAATTAAGATTGTATTTTATGTGGTATTATGGTTGAATTAGATGAAAAACAAGAAGAAATTGTTTATTACAATAATGGAAATCCTTTAAGTGTTGAAGCAGGTCCTGGTGCAGGTAAAACACGGGTTATTATTGAAAAAATTAAATATTTAATTAATGATGTTAAAATTGATCCTGAAAGTCTTTTGGTAATTACATTTACAAGAAAAGCTGCAGAGGAACTTGAAAATCGATTAATTAAGTCTAATATTCCTAAAAGTGTTATTGATTTGATGCAAATTTCAACTATTCATGGTTTTTGTTCTAAAGTATTAGATGATAATGGTGCAGTTGGTTTAGATGTTATTGGTGATGAGTTAAGTGAGAAGAATATGATGTTTATATCGAAACATCTTGTGGATTTGGGTTTTGTTGATGAATATAAAATAAAAACAAAAGATGTTATAGATGTTATGCGTAAATATGAGGAATATACTTTATTTAAAGTTAATACTGGATGTTTGGTTGATTATATTAGGCAAACAAGACCAATTTCAAAGTATTATTTGGATTTTGTTAAAAAGTACATGGAAGAGAATAATGGGGAATTTCCATTTGATGATATTATGGATGATGATGAGTTAAAAAAATCTTATTATAATGCTAAATATTTAAAAATTGCTCAATCTTATCCTACTTATATTAAACTTTTAAATGATGAAAATTTAACGAATTATTCATTAATGCAAGTTAAAACACTTGAAATTTTAGAAAAATATCCTCAAACTCAATTTAAAAATATTTTAATTGATGAGTTTCAAGATACAGATCCTGTTCAAATTAGAATTTTTGAAATTTTAATGGAACATGCTGATTCATTTATGGTTGTAGGAGATATTAATCAAAGTATTTATGGATTTAGAGGAGCTATTGAAAATTATTTTGAAAAGTTAAATGGAAAATATGGTGATAATATTGAACAAAAATATTTATCAACTAATTATCGTTCAACTAATCAGATAATTGATTTTTCAGAGAAATTCATTGGTAATGGATGTGAATATGGGGGGAGTCGTGATTTAAATCGTGATATGTATTATATGGTAAATAATGATCATAAATCAGAAGCTCAAAGTATTTTTGACCTGGTTTTAAATCTTAAAGCTACAAATAAAATTAATGATTATTCGGATATTGGAATTTTATTTAGGTCTGTTAAAAGTAAAACAAATTCTATTAAACCATTAATTGAAAAATTAGAAGAAAATAACATTCCTTATCAAGTAAAAGGATTAAATGATTTACTTGAGAAAGATGAAATTAAGTCAATTTTAACATTAATTTATCATATTATTAAAAGTGAAGATGTCAATAGTCATATTTTTAATAGCTGGGAATTGGATTGGTTAAATGTAAAAGCTTTTACAGGTGAAAAGTTCAATCAAGTATTAGTTAATCTTTCAGATGAGACAAAAAATATATTAAACAATGTTCAGGATAAGTTTGAAGCAGAAGTCTTAGAATGTGAAAAAGAGGTTCATAAGGAATTTACAGGCAAATCTAGTAGGATTAGTGTATTTTATGGTGTTTTTAAAAGAAGAGATAAAGAAGAATTGATTGAAATATTTAATAGAGTGAAACGCCCGATTTTATCAAATGAAAATTTAATAAAGTGGGGTGTTCAAAATAGGGATGATTTAACTTTCTTTTATTTATTAAATGAGCTTAGAAGTGATTATTTAAATGATCATGTTGAGTGGAAAGATAAAGATACAATACTTGAAATATTTTATAAACTATTAAAATTAACTAATTATTTAAATGAAGATTTTATCAATGCACCAGAAAATGAGTATAAAGTTAAAAACTTAGCTATATTAACTAAAACATTATTTAATTATGAGCAAATCCGAAACCCTAAAGATTTAACTGGAGCATTTTGGTTTTTATATCAAAATATTAGTGAATATGATGCTTGCTGTTGGGATGATGAGGGCCTTCAAATAATGAATGTTCATAAAGCTAAAGGATTAGAATTTCCCATTGTTATTGTTGCATCACTAACAAAAGATAAATTCCCTTCAAAATTTAAAAATCCGAATCCTGAAAAAGGATGGGCATTTATCAAAGGTAAAATGAGGTCAGTTTATTATACTCCTTATCATTGTTTAGAGTATAAACCATTTAAAAATGAACAAGATGAAAAAAAAGCACATGATAGTGAAGAAGAAAGAATTATTTATGTTGCACTTACAAGAGCAAAAGACACATTAATCTTATCTACAGTATCTGATGGTAGTGAAGAGTTACTAGCCAGTGCAATGAATGATATTGGAGGATATAATATTGATAATCATAAATTTTCATCAGTTCCCAAAGGTCCTGAAAAAATTCATAATTGTATTAATAATAATTTAACATACTGTAAACCATTAGTTGATAATTATGAAGACATTGAAGCAATTGTTTCTAAAAATGATAAAAAGGAAGATGAAATTATCAAATTAAGTTTCACGTCACTCGAAAATTATTGGCAATGTCCTTTTAAGTATCGCTTAGCTAATGATTTAGGTTTTAGAACTTCCGAACCAAGACATATAAGTGATGGAATTTTCATACATAAAGCATTTGAAATTATAAATAAAAAAATCAAAGAAAATAATAATATTTACATTGGTGATGAAAAAGTCACCTCAGAAGTAGTTAATTTATTTTATAGAAGTAAATTAAAACAAGATGAGGATAAAGATAAAAAATTAGAAAGAATTACGGAGGATATTTTATATTATTATAATAATGAGGGTAAAGATTTAGAAATAATCGATTCTGAAGTCCCATTTTATATTAAAAATGATAATCTTCATTTGCATGGAATAATAGATTTGATTTACAGAACTAAAGATGGTAAACTTGGTATTTTAGATTATAAAAACACTAAATCCGAAAATAAGTATATTCAGAAATATATTAAGCAATTATATACTTATGTGATTGGTTTAAGTTATAATGACCATAAATACTCTAATCAAGATATTGATGAGTTAAAAATTTATGCAATCAAATCTAAAAAAATGATTTCAGTTCCAATAAATCATGTGGAAATTGAAGATTTATCACAAAATATTGACGATGTTGTTTCAAATATTAAAAAAGAAAATTTTTCATCTTCAAGTTCAAATAAATGTGACAAATGCAGATTCTTTTTAATTTGCAGAGAACAAAAACAATTTGATTTACCTCCTATAGATTTTATGTTAAATTCTGATGTGGTGTTATAATGTCCTGGAAAGATGTTGCAATGTTAATTACTGTTGGTACTGGTGTTGGAGGGGATGATGCTAGAGATAGCTTGGCTCATGGAATTTTATTTTCAATTATTCATCATCGCCCAAAAAAAGTTGTATTTTTTGGTTCAGATGATTCAAAAAACACGATTATTTCATTAAAAAAACAGTATTTGAAAGAAATTGGTGAAGAATTAGATTATGATGAATTTATTTTGGTTAATGAAATTGATAGCTTTAGCAAATATTTTAGAGAAATAAAATATAAGATTCTTGAATTAAATAATGATTATGACATTGTTATAGATTATACTTCAGGTACTAAAACAATGACAATGGCTGCTGCTTTTGCTTCAATGTTATATAGGAAAAAACTAATTTTTATAAATGGCAAACGTGAAAAAGGCATTGTAATTAAAGGAACCGAAAAGGCTTCTTCACAAAATCTTTATTTAGTCTATGATGAGTTAATGATATCTAAAATTAAAGAATTATTTAATATTAATCGTTTTGAAGCGGGTAGAGTTTTACTTGAGGATATTGTTGATGATAATAATGATAAAGAGATTTATGCTCGTTTATTTAATATTTATAATTATTTTGATAAAGTTGATTATGAAAATGCTTTTAAATTATTTGATAAGGATTTTTTAGGGATTTTAATTAAAAAATGGCCTCATTTAAGAGGTAAATTTATCGATAATAGGAGATCTATTCAAACAATGACTGAAAAAAATAATAAATATAGATGTTACTATATTTTAGCAAGTTTATTAAATAATGCTCGAAGGAGATATGAGGAAAATAAGTATGATGATGCTATTGCTCGTTTATATCGTTCTTTAGAGTTAATTGCACAAATTAGACTCATTAAACAATATAGCTTATCTTCTTCCAATATTGATGTTGAATATCTAAAAAAACGTAATTTAGATGAAGAATATATTGATAAACTTTCAAATTTGAGAAATGAGCAAGACAACATTAGATTGAGTCTTTTTCAAGATTATGAACTTCTTTGTTATTTAAATGATGATTTGGGCATATTTTTTATGAATAATAAAAGTGAAATTTCTAACTGTTTGGAATTTAGAAATAAATCTATTTTAGCACATGGTTTAAATAATCTGTCTAAGGAGGAATATTATAAATTTGAAGCAATAGTTTTAAAAATAGCAAATATTTTAAATGAAAATATTTCAGATTTTTTAAATCAGACAATGTTTCCGTATTTTGATTAATAGAATAGTTTAAATCATTCTATTTGATCTAATTTTATGTTTAGCTCATGAAAATTTAGAAGCTGCGAGTTTACTTTTTGAAAGTTTGTGTATTCGCGATTTATTAAAATTAAAAGAAAGAAAATTTAGCTATAATTGGTGGTGGTAAGATTGCTTGTAGTGAAAAGGGCCGTGTTAAGATAATTCCATACCCACTATTATGCCCGTAGCTAAGTTTTATTAGTTACTCATCAAAATATTAGTTATAGCTTTCTTTAATCAATATTATTTTATACTATATTCTATTTAACAAGGGCTTAAGTTGCGTATATTGGCTACTGATTCATTTCAGATTTCGGAGTTTAACGTGTTGTAGTAATAACCTTTCTTGTTGAGTAGTTCTTCATGAGTTCCTGCTTCTATAATCCGTCCATCATCGATCACGATTATCTTATCGGCATTTTTTATCGTTGATAATCTATGGGCAATTACAATGCTTGTTTTTTCTTCCGTTAGCTTATCCATTGCTTTTTGAATTAGCTTTTCTGTTCTTGTATCAACAGAGGATGTTGCTTCATCTAATATTAGGATTTTTTTATTGGCCAGTAATGTTCTAGCTATTGTTATGAGTTGTTTTTGTCCATGGGAAATATTGTCAGTATCTTCATTTAGTATGGTGTTATAAGCTTTTGGAAGCTGTAGTGCAAAGTCATCTACATTTACCTGCTTTGATACATTAATAATTTCATCGGATGTAGCATCTAATGAGCCATAGCGGATATTTTCCTTTATAGTATCACTAAATAACCAAGTATCTTGTAAAATCATACCTATTAGTGATCTTAAATCATCTTTTTTAAATTCACGAATGTCCCTGTCGTCTATTTTGATTTTACCACTATTTACATCATAAAATCTCATAAGTAGCTTTACAATTGTTGATTTTCCAGCTCCAGTTGGGCCAATAATAGCTACTTTTTCACCCTTTTTAACTTCAAAGGTTATTCCTTTTATAATTTCTTCACTGCCATATCCAAAGTGAACATTATCAAATTCTATGGATTCTTTTAAATCATTTATCTCAAGGCTTCCACTTTCTATTTCATCGTCATGTTCTAAAAATTCGAATATTCTCTCGCTAGCTGCCATTGCTGTTTGTAGCATGTCCATTATTTTTGTAATTTGTTGGATTGGTTGTGTGAAGTTTTTGACATATTGGAAAAAGGCTAAAATATCTCCAACTGCAATGGCTTTTTGTAAAACAAATATTGCTCCTAAAACAGCTATTAAAACATATGATAAATTTGAAATAAAGTTCATTATAGGTTCTGTTAGGCTTGAATAGAACTGGGATTTCCATTCATTTACATACCATTTTTCATTGCTTTTATTAAATTCCAAAATAGCTATTTCCTGACCATTATATGCACTTACAACGTCATGTGCGGTGAATACTTCTTCAATTTGTGCGTTTAATTCTCCTTTGTAATTTAGTCTTTTTTTGAAGTATTTTTGTGATTTTCTAGTTACAAGAATTATCAATCCAAAGCTTGTTGGAATTAGTATGAGGTTAGCTAGACTCATCCATATATTAATGGACATCATCATTATAAAAACCCCAATTATTGTAATTATTGCTGTTATAAACTGTAAAAATGTTTGTGTTATTCCCATTTGAATTGAATCTACATCATTTACAATTCTGGATAATATG
Source organism: Methanobrevibacter oralis (assembly GCF_001639275.1). Lineage (NCBI taxonomy): Archaea > Methanobacteriati > Methanobacteriota > Methanobacteria > Methanobacteriales > Methanobacteriaceae > Methanobrevibacter > Methanobrevibacter oralis. Next base: position 17,323 of record NZ_LWMU01000058.1, on the reverse strand, counting down.
TCTCCCCTCTTTTTATTATCAATTTCACTCATGGGCATTGAGGTTACTTTTTTTATTAGTTTTTTTCTTAACTTATAGCTAATTTCAGTTGATATTTCAACTAAAAACCAACTTTGCAGGTATGAAAATATGGCACTTATTATATAAAGCACAATGGCAATGCCAAGTAGCCAAACAAGTAGTTTGAAGTCAATGCTTCCTGTGTGGTTTAGGTATAAGTTTATTCCTTCAAATATGCATGTTGTTGCTTTTCCAATTAAAATAGGTCCTAAAACAGTAAATGCTGTACTTAGTATTGCACAGATTATAGTAATGGCTAACTTGAATTTATAGTCTTTTAAAAGATTTAGTAGGTTTTTAAGTGCATTTTTAGTGTCCGTTGGTTTTTGCACAAATCTTCTAGGGCCTCTCATGAAATCACCTCATCAAGGCCTTCTTGAGACTCTACAATTTCCCTATAAATTCTGCATTTATCTATCAATTCGAAGTGTGTCCCTTTATCAATAATTTCGCCCTTATCCAAAACGATTATTTCATCTGCATCTTTAATTGTTGAAATTCTTTGTGATACAATTAAAATTGAGCTATTTTCTTTTATCTTATTTAGTGATGATTTTATTTTTGCTTCTGTTTTCATATCAAGGGCTGAAAAACAGTCATCAAATAAGTAAAAATCATGATTATCTACCAAGGCTCTTGCAATAGCTAATCGTTGTTTTTGACCTCCGGAAAAGTTATCTCCTCCTTGAAGCACTTCTTTTGATAAATCATCTATAAAATCAACTTCAGATAATGAAAGGGCTTTTTTAATTTCTGAGTCTGTAGCATTTGCTTTTCCAACTTGAATATTGCTTTTTATATCTCCTGAAAAAAGCATGGCTTTTTGTGGTATAAAGCTGATTTTTTTTCTAAGTGTTTTTAAATTAATATTCTTAATGTTCTCTCCATTAATTAAAATTTCACCTTTACTTACATCTTGAAGACGAATTATTAAATTGAGAATGGTTGATTTACCACTTCCTGTTGCTCCAATAATAGCTGTGGTTTTATTAGGACTTAATTTAAAATTAAGATTTTTTAAGGTTTCTTTTTCACTTTTTGGATATGAAAATGTAACATTTTTAAATTCTAATTCAAGATTATCGCTTAATTGCGTAATATTTCCACTTTTAATTGTTGGTCTTATTTTTAAGACTTCTTCAACACGTCTAGCTGAGACTAAAACTCTTGGAAGCATCATTACAAATGCACCAATCATAATAAATGAGGATACAATTTGTGTTGCATATTGAATAAATGCAATAATGTCTCCTGTTAAAAGACCTCCACTAATGCTTTGATAAGCTCCAAAGTAAAGAATAGCTACTGTCATTAAATTTAAAATTAAAGTCATAGCTGGCATTAGAATTAAAAATCTTCTAAATACATATAAGTTAATTCCTCTAAATTCCTTATTTGTTTTATCAAAGCGTTTTTGTTCATGATCCTTTCGAACAAATGCCTTTATAACAGGTATTCCAGTAATAATTTCTCTTGCAGTTTGATTTATCTTATCAATGGTTTTTTGCATTTTTTTAAACATTGGAACGACTTTAACAATGATGATTGAAAATAAAATAGCTATTCCAATAAATGTTACAATAATAATCCATGATAAGTTTGTTCCCATTTGCCAGGCTTTAATTATGCTTCCAATTCCAATAATTGGTGCAAAAAGAAGTGTTCTGAAAATCATTCCTAGAATGTTTTGTATTTGATTAACATCGTTTGTTGATCTAGTAATGAGTGACGCTCTTGAAAATTTGTTTAGCTCATGATTTGAGAATTTTAAAACTTTTTTAAAGATTAGCTCTCTTAATTGCATAGCATATGTAGATGCAAATCTACTAGATGTTAGTGATAGCAATAATGTAGATATTACGGATATTGTAACCATTAACATCATTTTAAATCCAATATCATATATTACTCCTAAATTAGTATGTTGAATACCTATATTTACAATATCTGCTGTATAGGAAGGTAGTGATAAATCACAGTATGCCTCAATAAGGAGTAATATTAAAATTAGAGCAATATAATGTATTTTATTTTTAAGGGGTTTTATTATTTCAACTATCTCTCTCACCATTTCTTATTTTAATTACTAATTAATATTAACTTTTGTAATACATTTGCGAAAACATGCTTTAATTACAATTTTATAATATGTCATTTGGGTAATTGTGGATAGGTTACCACGGGACTAATCATGATCTAACAGATGATGAATTTTATAATAGAAAAGTATTTCGAATCTAATAACTTTAAAATATACGAATCTATTCAATTTGATAAATTTCCAATAACTATTTTTAATTCACAAACAAACTCTGAAAAGTTAATGGATTTTGTTTTAAAACTTCCAGAAAGAATTTATGAAAAAAGTTCCAATAAAATTAAAGGCGTTTTAATTTTTATTGATGAATTTCAATTATTAAAGAGCTAGATAACTATATGGATTTTTATGGAAATTTAGGGGTTATATTAGGATCAAAGACATGTTGCATATGTGTTTTCGGATTCTATAGGTTTAAGTGATAATTTAACTTCTGAAATTGCAAGTAGACAAGGTGTTTATGGAGTAAATCTTAAACGTATTCAAATCGCATTTAAACTTGGAATTTCTGCTGGTTCTCTAAGTAATTCTTCAAATAAACTCCAAAAATTAGATTTAATAAATTTTAGCAATGGATTATACTGAATATCTGAGCAATCATTAACTAGGTGGTTGAATTTAGAATTTAAGAATAATGTTGCTTCCATATAGGTTATAAAAAGTTAAAAACTTCATCAGCAGAATTGGCTATTTTAACTAGATTATTATCATTTTCATATAAAAAGCCTTGATTTTCCATTTCATCTAACATTTCAATCATTTTATCGAAGTATCCATCAATATTAAAAATAATAATAGGTTTTTCATGCCTTTCGAGTTTTTTAAGGGTTATTATTTCGAAGAATTCATCTAGTGTTCCAAGCCCACCGGGAGTTATTATAAATGCATCAGAATTGTTCAAAAATTCATTTTTACGCTCGTCCATTGTTTTAACATCAATAAATTCGCTACATTCATCATATATTTCTTCAAAATTACTAATCCAATTAGGAGCTATTCCTATTGTTTTGCCGTTGTTTTTAGATACTCCCCGTGCGGTAGCTCCCATCATACCATTTTTACCACCGCCAAAAATTAAGGTGTGGTTTTTACTAGCTATTTTTAAACCTAGTTCATATCCTTCGTTAAGGTATTTTTCAGATATTTTATTGCTTCCAGATCCATATACACAAATATTCATAAGCATCACTAAATATCAGGGGTTTGCTCTGCTAGGCACAAATGGCAGATTGCATGTTCATTGTCTTTTTGATTGTCTTTGACAGGGCAGTAGTATGTGCCTTTTCTATTTTCAACTTTTAAACTACCTGGAAATTCGCTTCCTACGGGATGAATTGGTTCATTTAGAATGAATGTAGTGTAAAGTGATGTTATTACATATATTAGGGGGAATTTATCATCATCCACATTGTAAGTTTCACTTCTTTCTTTTTCAAAAGTGGTTTTAAGTAGTGGAAATGAGTTAATGAATTTATTTTTATCAATATTCCCCTTTAATTCATCATCATTATCCAGTACTTCTTTCATGCGCATTAAGAAGTTTTCAATATAGATTTTTAAAAATTTTTCACGATATTGCTTTTGGACATATTCTCCGTCTTTTCTCATACGGGCTGTTGCTAACATTAAATCATAGGGGGAAATATTTCGAGCATATTTTTTCAAAATTGTAATTAGCTCTTTTTTTGAAATTTCCTCTTTAAGGGATAATTTATTTAATTCATCTAAAATTTTAAATGATTTCATACTTTTAGTTTGAATTTAATAATATAAAAATTAATATTAACAAGGGAGAAATTCATTTCCCCCTCCTTGACAAATACACAAACTCTTATTTAAAGAATTTACGTGGCACATAAAACCACTTTTACAACTTTAAAGAAATTCCTTTCTTTATAGTTGGCGGGATTTAGTGAGAACAAATGAGTACCGAAAAACTCACATAAATCCCTAAAAACATTTATATTAAACTATATTTAATGTTTCTAACTTAGTATATATCTTTACCATTATTTAAATTATTGTAATTTTTATCTAAAATTTTGATTTTTGCATAAACTTTTAATAATAATAAAACATAGTGTAATACATAAAATTAAGTTTATGATTATATGATTACTATTACTAGAAATGAGGAAGTTGTACTGGATCAAGTAAGGGTTTTTGATGTTGAATATCCGAATGGTATTCCACTTAATGCATTGAAAAGGGAGTTAGGTTTTCATGAGTATGATTTAGTTTTAATTTTAAATGAACTTGCAGATAAAAATCTTGTTGGTTTTAAGGATAATATTATTAAAATTACTCATCATGACAAAGAGATTAATACGGTTAATTCTAAGAAAGATATAAAGCAATTAGAGTTAAACATGAAAGAAGAAGCTTCTTATGAATTAATTAAAAAATTAGTTGATGATAAGGGATTAATTTCAAGATACACTTTAGAGGGACATTTGTTATATGGTGATTTAGGCCTCTCCAATTTTAGAATGTATTATATTATTTTATCTCTTCAAAATAAAGGTCTTTTAAAATCCATTAAAAAGGACGATGGGGAATATTACTTACTTGTAAGTTAAATTTCATGTATTATTTTTTTTAAGCATTATTATTAAATGAGTATTATTATTTTAAATTTTAATCATAATATTTATATAATTGGAAGTAATATAATTAATTAATAATTTAATAAAGTTGAAGTGTTTTTATATGATGAGAATAAGTATGTCATTACCTAAAAAATTATTGGCCGATTTTGATGAGGTATTAAAAGAGAGAGGATATCAATCTCGATCAAAAGGAATTCGTGATGCTCTTCAAGATTATATTGTTAGATATCAATGGATGAACTCTATGGAAGGAGAAAGAATTGGTATTGTCACTGTAATTTATGATCATCACTATACTGGAGTCATGGAAAATTTAGCAGATATTCAACATGCTCATAGAACTGAAATTAACACTAGTATGCACATACACATGACTGATAAGTACTGTATGGAAATTATTGTTGTTAATGGAGATATAGGTCAAATTCGTGATTTAACTGAGAAAATCATGAGGCTTAAGGGTGTTGAGCACGTAAAACTTACAAGTACTGCTAATGGTGAGGACTTCAAAGATCCAGATCATTTACACAATCACTCTCATTAAATAATTTTTCATGAAATTCCAAACCACACATTATCATTTTGATTTACTAAAGGATAATGAACGTATTTCAAGTTTTTTTGAAGCAATCATGGATTATGATGGTAGGAAAAACTTGGCATATGATTTAGGATGTGGTAGTGGAATTTTATCTTATTTTTTATCTTCTAAATTCTGCCATGTAATCTCTATTGAAAGTGATAATGAAACATATGAATGTGCATTAGGTAATTTATCTAGCTTTTCTAATGTTAAAATAGTTAATAGTGATGTTTTAGATTATAATTTTAATAAAAAAGCTGATTTGATCCTATGTGAAATGATGGATACTGCCTTAATTGATGAAGAGCAAGTTCCAGTAATTAATCATGCAAGAAAATTTCTTAAAAAAACAGGCAAAATTATTCCACAAGGAATATTTAATATTGCCCAGCTTGTTAATCTGGAGAGGGAGTATATTCATTGGGATGAAAATTCAAACCATGAAATACTATCTAATGAAGTAATGTATTCTCAAATCGACTTTTTAGATGAAATTAATCCTCACTTTGAATGTAATATTCCCTTTAAAATAAAAAAAGATGGGTTAGCTAATGGAATTAAAATCACAACAATTACAAAACTCACAGAAAATATAGTTTGTGGACCTACACCAATGTTAAATCCACCTTTATTAATCCCACTTAGTAGTCTTCAAGTAAATGAAAATGATTTAATAAAAGTAAATCTAAAATATAATATGGGAGAGGGGATTGAGAGCATAAAAACTAAATTTATATGATGTGATAATATGTCTTTGGAGTCTCAACTAGGCGATTTTTTATATTCTTATGAAAAATTGATAGTATTGGGCGTGGGTAACGTCCTTAAATGTGATGATGGTGTTGGACCATTTATTATAAAAAAATTAAAAGATGAGGGCATTGAAACTAAAAAAATAATGTTTATAGATGCTGAAACAGTCCCTGAAAATTTCACAGGAAAAATTAAAAAAGAAAAGCCAAGTCATTTAATTATTGTGGATGCTTGTTTAATGGATAGACAACCTGGTGAAATTAAAATAGTTAATAAACACGATTTTGCAAATATAGGTATTTCAACTCACTCAATGTCTTTATCATTCTTTGTAAGATACTTAGAAAAAGATGGAGATTATAGGATTATTTTTGTAGGAATTGAACCTGAATCAATGGATTATGCAGATAAACCTACTTGTGTAGTTGAAAATGCAGCCTATGAATTTATCGACACGCTTAAAGGGATTTTATGAAACTTTTGTTTATCGGTTCAAGATTATATGATGATATAAATTGGTATGTAAAAGAAAAAAATATTGAAAGTATTCTAACGGAATCAAATGAAGAAGCTATTAATTTAGACTTACCTGACCAGGTTTTTATAGTTCCTCGAGGAATGGAAGGACCAAAACAAGTTGCATTAATGCAAAATGTAGATGCAATTGTCCCATTAATTGGAATAGATCCTCCATTAATAGATGTAGCTTATATGAAAGAGGAAATTGAAAAAGAATACAATATTCCAGTTATTGCTGCAGGAATTCGCGCAGTTGATTTAACTTCAGATAAAATTAAAACTAAGTCTTTTTATGATGAAATTAATGTAGTAACTCCAACTTATCAAATATTAAATGATCCAGAAGACTTAACACTTGATTTTCCAGTTGTATTAAAACAAGGTCATGGCCAAGGTGGAAGAAATATTAAAATAGCTAATAATATAAGTGATGTTAAGGAATACTTTAATGATTTTGATGTTGCATTATGTGAGAAATTTATTGAAGGAGCTGAAATTTCAATAGAAGTTCTTTCATATAATGGTGAGATAATTCCGCTTTCTCCAATATATAAAGGAGAAACTACTTTGGAAGGAACTCATCCTTTAAATAAAGTTAAAAATGGACCTTGTCAAATTGAGGGTCTAGATAATAATTTAATTCAACATGTAGCCTATAAAATAGCTAAAAATCTTGACTCTGATGGTATTTTTGAAATGGATTTCATGTACTCAAGAATTGATAATCAATTATATGCAATTGAAGTTAATACAAGACCAAACGGAACTAGATATTTAACCGCAGCTACTTGTGGAATAAATTCTCTTTGTGAATTGATTAACATGGCAATTGGTGAGTTTTCTATTAAAAACATACTAGATAAAATGGAATATAATTATGCTTGTGAAATTCCAGTAGGTTATTTTAATGGTAAATCTCCAAAAAACCCTGCAAAATCTTTTAAACATAATGATTATGTTGTACATGGTCCAGAAGCTTATCAAAGAATTACATTAAAGGCAAAATCAAAGAAAAATTTAGAAAATTTAATTGATGAACTTGGCTTATAACTTATAATGTTAAATAGTATTACCAATAAAGTATTTACCAGTTGTAAATTTTTAATTGTGTGGTTATATGAATAATACAGGAATGTTAGTTCTTTTTTTAATAACATTATGTGCTACAATTTTTTTCACATATTATGTTAGAAGAATATTACTAAAAGCAAGGATTGCTGATAATCCCATAGTCAGTGAACATAGACATAAAAGCGGAACTCCTACGATGGGAGGAATCGCCTTTTTATTTACTATTTCATTAATAATTTCTCTTTATTATCAAAATACACAGATTTTAATAGTTTCATTTATAATGCTTGCAGGAGGAATTGTAGGTTTAGTAGATGATTTAATTGGTCTTAAAGTTAAAGAAATCCAAAAAATCGTTATAAACACGTCTAATGAAATGATTACTCTTGGAAGATTGGATGTAAAGCCTAATGAAGAAGTTAGGGTAGCTACTCCTAAAGCAAAAGCTGAAATAGATGAACTTTTAAAACAAGAAAAAGTAGAAGTTGTTGGTGAAGTTCCAATTAAAAGTGAACCTGAAGAACTTGAAAAAATAATATGTCAGATTGTTTTAGGACTATTCTTAGGATTAACTGGTGCTGTAACCACACTTGGGGGATTTAATTTAGGATTATTATCTGTTCCAATTGTAATTGTAGCTATTTTAGGTTGTATTAATTCAGTTAATTTAATTGATGGAATGGATGGATTAGCTGCAGGAATTGTAGGTATTGCTTCAATATTCTGTTGTATTTATGGCTATTTATTTGGACCACTTACAGCAATACCACCATTTTTAATCTTATCAGCAATTTGCATAGGATTTTTAGTGTTTAATAAATATCCTGCTTCAATATTTATGGGAGATACTGGATCTTTTGTATTGGGTACTGGTTATGCAGCAGCAGTACTTGTATGTGATATTCCTTACTTTGGAGTACTTGCATTAGCTGTTCCAATTATATCTGTTGTTGTTAGCTTGCTTCATAGGGCACACATCATTAAATTACCAGTGGAACCGCTACACCATACTTTAAATCATTATGGGATGTCTGAGACAAAAATAGTATATAGCTATTGGGGAGCTACTTTAATATTATGTGTAATTGGAATTTTAGCTAAATTCTACATATTTTAGGTGCTTAAATGAATATTAATGATTTGGCTTTAGCAGTTGAAGGTGAACTAACAGGTAATAATGATTTTTTCACTAAGGAAGGATTCACTGGAAGATTCACCTTTTTAAATGAAGCAAAGGAAGGAGATATTGTAATTAGGCATTGGATTAATGGAAAAGGTATTGGAATTGCAGCAAGTAAAAAGATAGCTTGCCTTATTACTCAAAATCCAAAAGATGATGCAGTAGAATTTGCAAAAAAACTAAACTTCCCATTAATAGTTACAGATAAAATTGAACTAGCTAATGCTTATGCATTATCATGGACAATAGATACTTACTCCCCTAATTCTAAAAATATTGTTATAACAGGTACAAATGGAAAATCAACTACTTCTCATTTGATTTATCATATTTTAAAAAATGCAGGATTTCATGTGTTAACAAATACTGATAGTGAATCGGAATTTAACACATTGATTGATCCTATGATTTCTAAATTAATAGCTGATGAGGTTATTAATAATGGAAACTTAGATTATTTAGTTATTGAAGTATCTGAAGTACAAGGTTGGCTGGGTAAATTAATGCAACATCATGCTTTTTTAATGGCTAATGCCCTAAAGGCTGATGTCGGAGTTATAACAAATATTGCAATGGATCATATTGGGCTTGTAAATTCAATTGATGAAGTATTTGATGAGATAAAAACTGTTCCTGAAGCTATTCGTGATGCTTGTGTTTTAAATTATGATGATGAGTTGGTTAGGAAATTAAAACATAAAAATGTCTTTTATTCATCAATGAATAAATTAAATATGAATAATGCAGTTTACTTTAATGATGGAATATACTATAAAGATGAATTAATTGTTAAAAAAGAAGATCTTCCATTTATAAGCAATCATTTTATTCAAAATATTTTATCTGCTGTTGGTGCGTGTATTTCACTTGATCTGTCTATTGATAAAATAGCTAGTGGGGTTAAGTCATATAAGGCATTAAATAGAAGATTTACTAAGTTAAATGATAAACCACTAATATATGATGATTTCGCACATAATCCCGATGGAATTAAAGCAACAATAGCTGAAACTCTTAAACTTCTTAAGGAAAATCAGAAATTATTTGTAGTTTGCTCAATTAGAGGCTCAAGAGGTGTTGAAATTAATAAACTCAATGTAAGGGCTTTGGTTAGTTCATTTAATCCTAATATTGAACTTATATTATCATCTAGTAATGATGTTGTTGATAATTTAAATCATGTTAATCAGGATGAGCGGAATATATTTTTTGAGGTTTTAGATAAAAACAACATTCATTATACTCATTTTTATAATTTAGAAGATTCTTTAAGATATACATTAAATAAAGCAGATAATAAGGATATTATATTATTAATTGGTGCACAGGGAATGGATCCAGCTAATGGCCTTTTAGAAAATATTCTATAAATTTAAATATTATATTATTTAATATAATATATTGTATTTATTTTTAATGAATACTTTTAAGAGGAAATTAAGATGTTTATAAAGATTAGAAGAGACACGTTAATAATTTTATTACTGGCGTTTATTTTGATTCTTTGTGGTCGTTTAATTACTTATGTAGCTTTTGCATCATCTGATGAAGTAAATGATGGTATTCCAATTTCTGGAGTTATTGTTAAAGGTAATGATATAGTTCCAGTGGATATCATAAGAGCGAATGTGATGCAGGCTGGTTTTAGGGATGGTAGTGTAATATACGGTGATGTATTAAAAACTTCTAAAAGAGAAACATCGCTACAAGATGCTATTCAGACGGCTCAAGAATTTGCAACACGGTCAACAGTTCCCGGTACATCTGTTCAACCAATTACTGCTGCAGATGTTCAAGTTGATAGAAACACGGGTATTGTAACAGTAACTGTTATAGAGGACTTTTCTTCTGTAGATTTATCGAATAAAACGAAGGAGCAGTGATTGATTGAGAAAATTACACGTGTTTGCTGTATTTTTCGTAATACTTATGTTAACTATGAGTAGTGTTTCAGCTACTTGTAACATTATTGTTATTACAGATCCAACAGGTCAAGATCCTAATGGTGCTGCAGCAGGAAGTATGTCCTTTGCACAAAACATGTTCCAATCTACATTTTTAATGTCTAAAAATAATCATTTTGCAGTACTCTCAGGGGGTACTGGTTCATCTGATACAAGGTTGGAATCTATTGTTGATGTTATAGCTAGTTTAAATAACAACGTTTCTGCAGCTTCAGCAGCATCTCTTGCATCTCAATACAAAGGAGCTCGTATTGTAGTAGGAGGTCCTGAAATTGGTGCTGCAGTTGGCGGTTCATTTAATGCTTATGTCATTACTGTTGATGGTTCTACTGGTGATATTAAGGTAACCCCTTATACGAGTGGGGTAGCAGTTTTACCTCCTGGTCAGAAAGGAGCTATTATTCACTTGAGAAACACTCAAGGAAATCCATTATATGGTACTGCAGATAGTGTTCGTAAAGAAACAGCAATGAACATTGGTAAAATGATTAGGGATGGTTATCCTGCAACTACTATATTATCAGAAGCTATGGGTGAAGTAGCTCGTGATTCTGGTGAAAAATATGGTGGGGGTGGAGTAAACCTAGTATCTGGTGTTTCAACAGAAGACATGTTCACTCCAACTGATATGAATGTAACGGGTTATCCAATGGATGAGCCATATTCTAAGGTTTGTGATGATTGTGGATGGGCTATGGGGTATCCTGCAGCTGAAGCATATGATAAATGTCCTGTTTGTGGGGGAAGTTTAAGAACGGTTTATGCATATGAAGCATTAGGTTCTGCGATTACTGTTAGTTCAGATTCTATTAGTGTTTCAGTTTATGGAAGTGATAAACCAGGTTTAGCATCGACTACAAAAGAAATTGTTGAAGCGTCTGTAGCTAAAAATGGATATGATGCGTCAGCTATTGCTTCGTCTATTAATAGGGCTATTAATAATGGTCTTTTAATGGGAGTTGATCACGTTGAACCCAAGGACTTAAATGTAAAACAAGGTTCAAAAGCTGTTGGTGTTTATTATACTGCATTACCCGGAGATAGATCTTCACCATCATGGGATTTGCCAATTGATGAAGGAATCTTAAACATTTTAGGAAGTATTCAAACGGCCGTTGGAATTATTTTAATACTTCTTGTAGTATTTAGAAGCAGATTATTGAAATCTTTCCAAAACCGGTGACTTACTCACTTTTTTTATTTTTTTATGAGGTATTATTATGGCTTTAATTTTAATTAGGGGAGAAAGCAATTCCAAATTACTTAATGCAATAGCGGACATGGAAAGACATGGTGAATTAAATTTATCTTCAAAACCAAAAGTAATTGATGCTAAATTTGCAGATTCATTAGTTGAAAATATTTTAAAATCAAAACTTAGAACTACATCTAAAGTAGCTACTGCATTTTTTGTAAAAGAAGACACAACATTAAGTATTATGCAAATAAAGAAAATCCATCCGCCTGCTCATGTAGTTGTAGTTAGTGATGAATATGCAGGTTATAAAGAACTTAAAGAAAAATTATCTAATGCAAGAATATTTCAAGGATATCATTCCTTTAAAGCTCAAAATGATGGTAAAATTGATTATAGCATAAAAGGAGAAAATAGACGAATTAAAAATAATAAATTAAGTAGCTATCCTCATAAATAGCTATTTTCTTTTAATTTTCATTATATTTCCAAGAGTTCTCTCATCTGAAGACGAACTCATGTATTGTTCTAAATCTAAGTTACCTACTTTTTCAAGTAATTTAATATTCAGGGTTTTTTCTAGTTTTTGAGTAACTTTATTATCGGGTATCATTTTTCCAGCTTCGATTTTAGAGATAACCGAAACTTTTTCATTGATTTTTCTACCTAAATCCTCACGAGACCAATTTTTAGTTTCTCTTGCATTTCTTATTTTATCTTCAAAACCTTCGATTAATTCTTCTGTAGGTTCGTCTTTTTTTGAATACTTTTGAGTTTTTGAAGGAGTAGAAGGTTTATTCTTTTTTCTTTGTGTAAATTTTGGTTTAGACTGTGCTTTTTGAATCTTGCCTAATTTTGCACATTCACTACATACAACCATAACTGATCCTTCGATTTTTGCTCTTATTGGGTTATGTTTATTTACGGGTTTTCCACAAATTTCGCATTCCATGTTAATCGATTTTTCCATTTTATTTAATAATTATGTTAATATATTATATATTAATTTTTAGTTTAAAAATATACAAATGAATACCTTTAAATAGGTTAATGTTACTAAATGTTATTAAAGTAAAAAAAATTATATCATGGAGATGATTCACATGAATGATATTAATGACTTGGAAAACACATCTAAAGAAGAATTATTTGATGAGATTGAATCTCTAAAAGATGAAATTAATTCTCTTAAAGATGAAAAAACAAAAGCTAAAAGTAATCTAATGTGGAAAGTTAGGAAGTTAGAAAAAGATAAAGTCCTAATCGAAAATGAAAAAATCAGATTAGAAAGAGAAACTAAGTCCTTACGTTCCGAAGTGGAAAGATTTAGGTCTCCACCTTTAGTACTAGCTACCATCACTGAAGTATTAGATGATTATAAAATGATTGTAAAAAGTACTACTGGTCCTAGTTTTTTAGTTAACTATTCAAAATTTTTAGATGAAAAATTATTAGTTCCAGGTTCAAGAGTTGCTCTTAATCAACAAACTTTTGGTATTGTTGAAATATTGCCATCAGAAAAAGATGCTAATGTAACTGGAATGGAAATCGAAACAAAACCTGATGTGACTTATGATAGTATTGGTGGTTTAGAAGAACAAATAGTTGAGGTAAAAGAAACTGTAGAGCTACCTTTAACTGAACCTGAATTATTTAAAAAAATAGGAATAGATCCTCCAAAAGGAATCTTATTATATGGACCTCCAGGAACTGGTAAAACATTACTTGCAAAGGCAGTAGCTAATGAAACAAATGCAACATTTATTAAGATTGTAGCATCTGAATTTGTTAAAAAATACATTGGTGAAGGTGCAAGACTAGTTCGTGAAGTATTCGAACTTGCAAAAGAAAAAGCTCCAGCTATTATATTCATCGATGAACTTGATGCAGTTGCAGCTCAGAGACTTAAAAGTTCTACAAGTGGGGATAGGGAAGTTCAAAGGACTTTAATGCAATTACTTGCAGAACTTGATGGGTTTGAATCAAGGGGGGATATTGGAATTATTGGTGCTACTAACAGGCCAGACATTTTAGATCCTGCATTATTACGTCCAGGACGTTTTGATAGGTTCATTGAAGTTCCACTTCCAAATATTGATGGAAGACGTGAAATTTTAAAGATTCATTCTAAAAACATGTCCTTTGAAGAAGAAGCAGATATTGATTTGCTTGCAGATTTAACTGATGGTCTATCTGGTGCTGATTTAAAAGCAGTATGTACAGAAGCAGGTATGTTTGCAATTCGTGAAAAGCGTGATGCTATAACAGTTTCTAACTTTATGGATGCTGTTAATAAAGTCATGTCTAAAAATACTGAAAATGAATTTAATTTAGAACCAGGCGTAATGTTTGGTTAGGATAATATAAGCCTATGATGAACCCTATGAGCTCTGATATGTGATGAATGATGGGCGAGCTGAGGCTTTATATTATTAATCTTTTTTTTGTAAAAATATATTTAAGATGTAAGTTCTAATATTATAATTATGTTATTTAATAAAAAGGGTAGTAGTGCATCTGAGAAAATACTTTATCAAACAAGACCCAACATGGTTGTTGCTTGTAAAAAAGTGATTTATGCAAGTATATTAATAGCTATTTTAATATTTATAGCACCTATTATTGTGGGATTTATCTCAGAAATGCAAGTATATTTAATATCTTATGTTAAATTATCCCTAACAAAGTATACTGCAATTGCTCTTTTTGTTTTAATACTAATTATTGTTCTTTATATGATTTGGCAGCTGATTGGATGGTATGCCACTGAATACACATTAACAGATTCAAGAATCATTATAAAATCAGGTGTTCTTAGAACTAAAAAATCTTACATGCCATATGCAACAATTCAGGACGTTAATACTTCTCAAAGTATTTTAGATAGAATTATTAATGTAGGAACTATTTCATTGTATAGTGCATATGATAATAGTCAATTAGAATTAGCCAATGTTTCAAATCCTTCTGAAATTGAAAACATAATATTTTCAAATATAAGAATCCCTCCACAGCAATCTTATATTCCAAGCGAAAAAAACTTTTTAAGGCCAAAAGAAGAGCGTTATGAGGAAGATTATTATTCTGATGATGACTATATTACTCCAATTCATAATGAACGTGAAGAATTCTATCAAAAAGCTTTAAATGATGATTATGAATATTATCCTGAAGATTTAAATTATAATCAACCTAAAAGATACGAATACGAAGATTTAGATGATTTAGTTGATAAAGGCATAAGATATGAGGGAGCACCTAATTATTATCCGAAACAACAACAATATTCACCTAAACTAAATGAACGTGAAAATTACACAGATAAAAATCAAGAAGAAGTTTCACAAATAGTTGATGAAAGTAGCGAAGGTGCAATTAAACGGCATTTTGATAAATTTAAGAAATAATTCATTGATACTACGACTTCTGATTTTGATGTATGTATTATGGGAGCAGATCCAATAGGCTCCACAATCGCAGATTTACTTTTGAAAAATAATTTAAAAGTAGCTATTGTAGAGAAAAACAGGTTATCCACTTCAATGTGATGGAAACATGTATCAATCAAAAAACTAATAAAAGAATTTATTAAAAGAGAATTAATATAAGATTATACCATCATTTTTTATTAAAAAAGTACCAATATTTGGATTTAGGTGAATTCATGGAATTATTATGTATACAATCACAAGAACATCCATTTCTACCAATAGCTGAGCTAAAAGCAGTAATTGAATGTGAAGAAATGGAATGTAATTTAGAAGTAATAATTAAAGGCTTAGTCATAATTAAAGACATAAAAGCAGAAAAAATAAATGAATATTATAAAATTCTAATAAAAAGATTAGGTTATACTCATGAAATCCATCAAATAATAAAAAAATCCACAACAAATGATTTAAATGAAGATGTTGAAGATATTGATTGGAGTTATTATATTAAAGATACTTTTGCTGTAAGAGTTAAACGTTTCTTCTCAAAAATTGACACTGTAGCAACAGAAAGAAAAGTAGGTTCTGTAATTTTAAATAATACACGAAATATTAAAGTTAATTTAGATAAACCAACATCACTCATAAGATTAGTTGCATTTGAGGATACAGTGTATATATCTATTGAGAAATATAAATTAGATAAAAAACACTTTGAAGATATAAAACCTCATAAAAGACCTTTTTTTTACCCAGGATCAATGAGTCCAAAATTAGCAAGGTGTATGGTTAATTTATCCAGAGTTAAGAAAGGAGATTTGCTACTTGACCCATTTTGTGGAACTGGAGGTATTTTAATCGAAGCTGGATTAATTGGATGTAAAGTAGTTGGTTCTGATATTTATTGGAAAATGAAAAATGGAACAGCTATTAATTTAGAATTCTGTGGAATTAAAGATTATAAAACATTTAATCTTGATGTTCGCGAACTTAAAATGTATGAAAAGGTAGCTAGTGTAGTTACAGATCCACCATATGGAATATCTACTTCAACAGGAAATATTGATGGTGATGATATTTTTAAAGAATTTTTCAATGCTATTTATGATAACATGAAAGATGATGCATATTTATGTATTGCTTCTCCTCATTATGTGGATTTAAAACCAATGATGGATGAGGTAGGGTTCAAACTAGTTGAGGAATATGAAATTAAAATGCATAGAAGTTTAACAAGAATAATTTCAGTAATTAGAAAAAATATTTAATTGTTTATATGCTAACAGTTATCTTTATATAGTAGTATAATAATTTTAGCTTTATTTCATTTGTAAAAATAGCTATTTTTTCTTATTTAATAATTTTTTTATCTTATTTTTTATTTTAGCTCATATTAATGAATTTAAAAATTTTTTAATAAAATTTTATTTAAAATTTAAATTTAATAGAATAAGGATTAAATAACTATTATTTTTTAATATTTAAAAATTTTTATCAGTTATATTATTATTAATATATTATTGCAATACATTTTAGTTAATTTTGTTAGTCTAATTTCTCTGCCTATAAGATGTGCTATGTGTTTATGGCGATGGTTTAAGTTAATGTTTTTACAAAACTATGATGACTGCTTTTCCACATATAGCTATACAATTTGTGAGTGCCCAAGTTTTTTTTGGGTATGATGTTGGTTTTGTAGAATGAGGAAATTGGTTACAATTTTATATGTACAATTGTGTAATTACTCGTCTATATTTTTTTTAGCGTACTTCATAATTATTCTGTATACTTATTATTATGATCTGTTATGTGTTCAATTCTGTTTGATCCTGGCAGATGCTACTGCTATTGGGATTCGAT
>NZ_LWMU01000057.1 GCF_001639275.1 Methanobrevibacter oralis | reverse complement strand
CTTTATATTCTGGTTTTAAATCTGTTATAATGCATTTTTTATTTTGATTGCGGAGTGATTGATTTAAAAAAATAACTATACAAATACTCCACATGTTCAATTACAGGAATAGAAATATTGGCATTTCCATTAACAATACTAGATAAATCAGTATAAATAACATGACCACATTTATATGCATTTATATTTCTGTACAATACAATTTTGTTCCCCATTTATTAAAAAAAAATCAATTTTCTAGAATAAGTTCCATTTTTAACAACATCATGAGATTTACACTCAGGACAAACAACATTTAATGGTTTAAAATACTTTTCACCTTTTCTTGTAGAAACAAACAACGAATCATCAATAGATTGACATCCAATACGAGTTTTATCCTCATTAGTGCGAAATCGAAAAAACTCCGGAATCAAATCGGAAAGTTTAAATTGTTTATCACACATAATACTATTTGAAGCTTTTATATTTGTTTTAGTCATATTAATATATTAGCTTCACCTAATATATTAAATTTACTACTTTTAAATTAAAAACAAAGAAAAATAAAAAGAGAAAAAATCTCAGCACGAAAATTTAAGAAAAATTCAAATCACTTAAGTTTTTGAAAGTGCCAAATTTTCACCAAACATTCCTAGAAACTTAAGAATTTTTTCTATTTTTTCATGCTAATTTTTTTATTAAACTTCTAATTTTTATTTAATTTACTAATTTGTAGTGTTTATTATTTAAATACTTTCTTAATTAATTTTAATTTACTTATATATTATTTTAATAATTATACATAGTTTATTTTAAATATTAAGATGTACAAATATTTATATATGTGATTGGAATTTTTTAATCACGAATTAGTTTAAAGGGAGTTGGTTCTGATGTATTCTTTTGATAGATTTGTCAAAGATTTTTTTCGGTTTATTTGATTATTTTATATCAAAAAAATATGTTACAGAAGACAATAGATTCATTAGAGATAGAAAAATGACTCAAAAAGAATATATGGCATATATTCTTTCCCAAAGGAGTTGTACCTCATATATTGAAGCAGTTAGATTTTTCACAATCAAAGTGTCGAAGAATTTTAAAACGATTACTCCTCAGGGAATTGGTAAACAAAGAATGTATATTGACCCAAAAGTATTTATCGATATGAATGAATTATTCATTGATAAATTATATGATTTATATAGTGGATTTTCAAAATTTAAAGGATATGTTGTTTGTGCTTGTGATGGAAGTATAGTTGATTTGCCAATTGTTACATTAACACGTGAAGAATTTCCTGTTGGTGATGAAAACCTATTAAGAGAAAAAAGAATTAGAGCAAGAGTGTCTTGTTTTTTAGATGTTCATTCCAAGCATATTTTAACAACAAAAATTGTTGAAACAACAGTAAATGAAATAGATTTGGTAATTGAACATTTAGAGAATTTAAAAGAACGATTTAACATTGAAAAAATGATTACAATTTATGATCGAGGTTATCCATCAATCGAATTGATGGTGAAAACCATTGATTTGAACTCTAAATTTCTAATAAGATTGCCAAAAAATGTTTTTAATCGTCAAATAAAACAAATGAAGACTAATGATGAAATTATTAAAATAAATTTAATTAATAACAGATTAAAAAGTTTTGATGATGAAAATTTAAAAGAAAAAGCAAGAAAAATGGGAAGATTAGAAATTCGAATAGCATTAGTAGATATTGGAAAAAATGAAGTAGAAATACTTGCAACAAATTTAACACAAGAAGAATTCTCAACACAAGATTTAAAAGAATTATATAATAAAAGATGGTCAGTGGAAACAGGTTTCGATAGATTAAAAAATTTAATCGAAATCGAAGATTTCAGTGGAAATAGGAGAAAAATCATCGAACAAGATTTTTACGCACATATATTCGTTTATAACCTTGCAATAACAATAAAAAACCATGCAGAAAACTATATAACAAGAACACCAAGAAATAAAAACGAAATAATCAAAATATCAATCAAACTTTGCAAAAATAACCGGAAATATCTATTTATTTTTCTTCGATTTAATCTTCGAAACGCGAAATAAAAGAGAACAAATAATTAATTTCATCACAAAAGAAGCATCAAAACAATTAACACAAGAAAAAGAAGACGAAAAAAATAAAAAAGAACGAAAAATCCCGGATGTTAATAATAAACATCCAGGAAACAAGAAAAAAACACACTAACTAATAAATTTCAACAATAATAGTGTGTTTCAACATCTTGTTTAATATTTTTGTTCACAAATCATATAAAAAACTTACGAAAAATTAAATTCAAATCTAAGAACTAATTATAACGCTGTTATAATATGAAAAGATATAATAAAAATTTTCAGCTAAAAATTCTTAAGTTTCTAGGAATGTTCACCAAAGGAAAAATTTAAATACTAGTTAGTATAAGAATAGAAATTGTAGATTAATTTTGTTTTTTATTTTTTTTAATCTCAAAGGGGATTATTCTAATGATGGGGTTAGGAGTCATCATGCCTTGCTCCATTGTTGGAGTAATTTAGATGCTAATTTTTATATTTTTAATTTAATTGATTATTCATGGTTGAATCTAAGAATAATTTAGTTAATGACTATATTTTAGATATTGCTGACATTATTTTTTTAATCTTTTGAAAAATATTTTTAGAAAAATATTTTTATGGGTTATAAACATATATTCTTATCGTACACTATTAAAATTAGGGTTTGATATGAATAAAAAAAGTAAAATTATAATACTAATATTGGTTATTTTAGTTATATTGGGTGTTGCTACTCATTTATTCTTAACACCAAATACTGTAGAAAATTCTGATGCTAAAAATATCACTGATATGTTAAATAGGTCAGTTCAAATACCTGCCTCAACAGATAGTGTGGTAGCTACAAGTCCTCCTATGACTACTGTAATTTATATGATTGCACCTGATAAATTAAATGCAGTTAATTTTCAATGGACTAATGAAGAATTAAAATATGTTCCATCACAATATGCTAATTTTCCAGTCGTTGGTGGATGGTATGGTACACAAGATGGTAGTTATGAAGAGTTTATTGCTTCTGAGCCTGATTTGATTATTGAATCTATTGATGAGGGAAATGGAGATTTGGCTACTGTTGAAGAACGCCAAGAAAAATTTGGATCTATTCCGGTTATTGCAGTAAAGGATACAACAAACATTGAAAAAATGGGTGAGTCAATGCTCTTTATGGGTGAAATTGTTGGAGCTGAAGATTCAGCTAATGCTTTAAATGATTTTAATAATAAATATTTAGATAAGGTTCATCAAAAATCCAGTCAATTATCTGATGCAGATAAAAAAACAGTTTATTATGCAGAAGGTGATGATGGACTTAAAACTAATCCTTCTTCTTCATCACATGGTCAATTAATAGATTTAGTTGGTGGGGTGAATGTTGCTAATTCTTTAAATCAAGGAAATACCACTAGTAGTATTCAGGTATCTATTGAACAAGTAATTACTTGGAATCCAGATGTTATTATCACTACAGATCCAGAATTTTACTCAAAAGTATATACAGATTCAAATTGGGCAGAAATTAATGCAGTTAAAAATCATAATGTTTATTTATCTCCACAATCTCCATTTAAGTGGTTTGATAGGCCTGTCGGTGCTAATATGATTATAGGAGTTCCATGGACTGCAAAAGTAATTTATCCAGAACAATATGGTGATATTGACATTATTGGTGCTACTCAAGAGTTTTACAGCAACTTTTATCATATTGAATTAAGCAATGATGATGCTAAAAAGATCTTATTAGATTCTGGGCTTAATGAAACAAATTTATAGGAGATAATATGGATAGTGAAAATAAGGAGATTATCATTGTTTTAATTTTAATTTTTCTTCCTATTGTTCTATTTTTTACATCATTTCTACTTGGAAGATATCCAATAAGTCCAATCGATGTTATAAAAACTATTTTATGTCCAATATTTCCACAACTTCAGGTTTCACAAACAATAACGACAATTGTTTTTGAAATAAGACTTCCACGAATTATAGCGGCAATTGTTGTAGGTGCAGCGTTAGCTATTGCAGGAGCAGCTTTTCAAAGCATATTTCAAAACCCTCTTGTATCTTCGGATTTATTAGGGGTTTCTAATGGTGCAGGATTTGGTGCAGCATTAGCTATTTTGATAAGTGGAACTAATCTTGTAACACAAGTTTTAGCATTTTTCTTTGGAATGATTTCTGTTTCAATTACTTATTTAATTTCAAGAGCTTATAAGGCTGGAGGAATTTTAGTACTTGTTTTATCAGGAGTAGCTATTTCAGCATTTTTTAGTGCATTGATTTCTGGAATAAAATTTATTGCAGATCCTGATGATAAATTGCCTGAAATTGTTTATTGGTTAATGGGGAGTTTAGCATCCGTTAATCTCGATAAATTACTAATGATTATAGTGCCATTAATTATAGGATTTGCTATTCTATTACTTTTGAGGTGGCAAATGAATATTTTAGCTATGGGTGATGAAGAAGCTCAATCATTAGGTTTAAACCCATCTAGAGTTCGTTTATTAATAATTATTGCTTGTACTCTACTTACATCAGCAGCAGTTTCTATAAGTGGTATTATTGGATGGATTGGATTAATAATTCCTCATGTGGCACGTATACTTGTTGGTCCAAATAATAAAATATTGATTCCAGCTTCTTTAAGTTTAGGTGCAAGTTTCTTATTGTTTGTAGACAACATATCTCGCGCATGGATTTCAGTTGAAATTCCTATTGGTATTTTAACAGCTATTATTGGAGTTCCAATATTTTTATACTTGCTTAAACAGGGGTATTCTGAATGGTCATAAGTGATAATTTATTTGATGTTAAAAATATTTCATTTTCATATGATGATGAGGATATTTTTTCAGATATTAGCTTTTCTATTAAAAAAGGTGATGTTTTATGTATTCTTGGTCCAAATGGAACAGGGAAAACAACCTTAATTAAATGTCTCAACGGATTAAATAATATTGATTCTGGGGAAATTCTTTTAAATGGTAAAAATATTAAATATTTATCATTTTCTGAAATTTCAAGACATATTGCTTATATTCCTCAATCTCATATTCCTTCATTTCCATTTAAAGTACTTGATGTTGTAATGATGGGTAGAGCACCTTATCTTAATTTAACAGATGTTCCAAAAAAAGAAGACGAAAAAATAGCTTTAAATTCCATGAAAATACTTGGAATTGAATATTTAAAAGATAAGGAGTACACTAATCTAAGTGGTGGAGAACGCCAATTAGTATTTTTAGCGCGAGTTTTAACTCAACAACCAGATATTTTAATATTAGATGAACCAACTTCACATCTAGACTTTGGTAATCAAATTAAACTTTTAGAAATCATAGATAAACTAGCTAAATCTGGATTATCAATTATAATGTCTTCACATTTTCCAGATCATACTTTTTTGTGTTCTACAAAAGTAGCAATTATGAAAGATAAGCGTTTCATTGATTTTGGAAGTCCACAAGAGGTTGTTACAGAAGAAAATTTAAAAAATATATACTCAATTGATGTAAAATTAATAGAATTAGATGATAATAGAAAAGTTTGTGTTTCAATGAAAACAAATTTAGATTTAAATTTATAAAGGTGATAAAATGAATGAAAAAGACTATGATGAACAATTGCAAAAAGCTGGTGATTTTCATGGTGAAATTTGTGGAGGAATAGCTATTGGAACTAAACTAGCTATGTATGGTCTTGAATTAATGGGAATGGAATTAAATCAAAGACATAAAAATTTAATTGTATTTTTAGAAATTGATCGTTGCATGGCAGATGCAGTTCAAGCTGTTACTAAATGTTCTATGGGTAAACGTTCTTTAAAACAAATGTATTACGGAAAATTTGCAGTTACTTTTTATAATATGGATACAGACGAAGCTTTAAGAATTTCTGATGCTGATGCAAATAAGAAATTTAAAAAAGAAGAAACAAGAGAAGAAATGATTAATCGTTTTAGAGTAACTCCTCCTGAAGAACTATTTAAAGTAGAAAAAGTTAAAGTAGAACTAACTGAATCTCAAATGCCAGGCAAACCCCATACAACTGCGTTCTGCTCTGTTTGCGGTGAAAAAGTAACTGATAATCGTCATTTAGTTAGAGGTGGAAAACCTGTTTGTATTTCATGTGCAGAAGGTTCATATTATGAAATAATTGATGAGTAATGGGCATGTCGTTATATTTATATATTCACATAGCTAAATTATAACAACATAAAGAATATAAGGGTTTAAATATGGATTTGATTAGTGGTTACTTATTAATAATCGTATTATTATTAACGATTAACATTTCTCTTTTTTTAGGGAATTTTAAATTAAATAATATTGAATTATTAGGGATATCTACTACTATTTCATTGTTATCTTTTATATCTATTTATCTGTCTAGATATTTTCAAAGTGATTTATCGTTCATGTTAAATTATTTTTTCATAATCCTTAGCTTAATTCTATTTTTTATTTTCTTATTTTATTTTAAAAATAGAAAATATTTAGTTTTATCTATTGTTATATTAATCGGGGTTTTTGTAGGTAGTATTTTTATATTATCTTCTCAAACTTCACAGTTTAATTTTTTATATTCTTTATTTGTTTTTATATTAGTATTTCTTATATATCAAATCACAAAGTTATTGTATCATGCAAAAAGGGAGTATCCAGTTATAATTGGGGAGTTTACATCTTTAAGCACTATTTTAATATTCATTTTTGGTTTAACGTATTTTTCAACTTTAAATCTTAATCAGGAGATGTTTAGTTCTTTTTTAATTTTAACTCCTACTTATCAATTAATTCATGTTATTATACTTTTAGTTGTTATTTTGATTGTAGGAGTGCTTTATGATGATAATAGAGGTAAATTATGATAATTCAAGGTACGGAAATATTAACTTCATTAATACATATCATTTCTGAAAGTTTATTAACTCCAGTAGTAATATTGCTTGTAGTTTTTATTGTTATAGTTATATTGAGTCTTGGTGGGTTTATTAACGAATTTATTTCAAGAAAAGCTATAACTTCTAGAGAATTAGAAAGTCTAATTAGAGAAATTTCATTTTCTAATAACCACTCACAAATTATAAATGAAGTAAATAAAAGTAATTTATTTACCAATCAAAAAGAAATTTTAATTAGAATAGCTAATAATTATGATATTGGCCCTGAGGCTAGAAAAGCATTAGCTAGTGAATTAATTTCTGATGAAGAAACTAAACTTATTAAAAGAACTTCTAAAACAGATGTTTTAATTAGATTAGGTCCTATTTTCGGACTTTTAGGAACTTTAATTCCATTAGGTCCTGGTCTTGCTGCATTAGGTTCTGGTGACATTGTAACACTTGCTGAATCATTAACTATTGCATTTGATACAACTGTGACTGGGCTTATTGTTGGATCTCTTGCGTATTTAGTATCTAAATTTAAAAAACAATGGTATGAATCTGATTTGATCGTTGTTGAGACTTTAGCTGAAGCAGAACTTGAAGTTTTAAATGAAGGTGAATAAATGCTTAGAAAAAGACGTCGTATTTCAGAATCCGTTGATGATGATCCAATGAGTGGAATTAATAATCTTTCAGATGCTATGCTTGTTTTAGCTTTGGGGTTCTTAATTTTTGCAATAATGGCTTTATCTGTAAATCCTGATATTATATCTGATGCTTCATCAAATACTAAAGATGTATCTACTTCTGAATCATTTACTCAAGATTATTCTAATGCTAGTGGAATGGAAGATAGTGGATACAATGAGGTTGGTAAAGTATATGAAGATCCAACAACAGGAAAATTGGTTATGGTTTCTGGTTGAAGCTATTTTTTAATTTAATAAACACTTGTATTGATATGAATGATATTACATATTAATATTTTATAATTTATAAATAAAGTGTTTTTTATTCTTTTTTTAAATAAAATTAAATATAACAACTACTTATTTAGTAATAATCTAAAAAGCTAATAAATATATATTAATTAGTAAAATATATTATATCATATAATTGATTATCGATAATTATTTATTGATATTCGATGGCAGAGGTGAAAAATGGGTAAAAAAAGTTTAGTTATAATATTTTCTCTTTTAATATTAATAACATTAAATACTTGTATGGCTCAAGAGATTAACAACACGACTGATAGCATTCAAAATACTTCGTATAAGTTAGATTATACTCTTTCTAAGTCGAATAATGATTTAATAAGTACACATATTGATGTTGTGTCAAATAATACATTTGATGTAAAAGGAGATTATTTTAAAGTTAAACTTTCAGATAAAAATAATAATTCTATTAAAAATGCTCAAATTGTATTTTCAATTAATGGAGCAAATCATAAATGTATAACTAATAATTGGGGCATCGCTTCTTTTCAATTAAAAGTCAATGATGGTTCATATAAAATAATATCTAAGTTTAATGGAGATTCTAAATATAAATCTTGTTTAAAAACAACCACTATTTATATGAAAAACACTTTAATTGTAGAAAAAGGTTTAAATAATTCCGAAATTCAGCATATAATTGATAAAGCAAAAGCTAATAATGTTATTTTATTTAAAGGAGATAGCTATGAAAATGTTCATTTGCTGATAAATAAGAGATTAACATTAATTAGTAATTCGAATACTGTATTTAAATCAACTTTGCCAAATCCTGTAATTTTGATTAGTGGAAAAAGTAGTTCTTCAACTACAATAAAAGGATTTAAGATCCAATCTAGTGGAAATGCTATTGAAATTAAAAATTCGGATTATGTTACTATTATAAATAATGAAATTACAAGTAAATCTAATGCCATAGTTGCAAATAATGTTAATTACCTTAACATTACTAAAAATACTATTGTTAAAAATTCTAAATCAGCTATTGTTATTGCATTAGCTAATCATACATATATTACAAATAATAAGATTTCTAATAATGAGGGGAGTGGAATAGTATTAGCTAAGTCTAAATACACTTATATTTTTCATAATACTATTTCTAACAATAAACATCATGGGATTTACACATTAAGTAAAATAGGCAATGTTAACTATGGTGAAGGTCCTCAAAACTTAAATATTGCGCATAATACTATTAAAAATAATGCTAAAGATGGTATTTATATTTATAGTGCTGGAAATAATATTGGAGTTTATGCAAATACAATAACTTCTAATGGTGAAAATGGAATAAAAATATCTAGAATTGGTAGTAATACTATGCAATCTAATGTTATTTCAGATAATAATCAAGCTGGTATTAAGTTTTCTGATGGATATGTGATGCCAAAAAACCAAAAAATTAGTTATAATGTAATCTTAAATAATCGTTTTAGAGAAGTTGAAGCTAAAGAAACTTACTATGAAGAAAATGGTGAGAGATTAAACCTTGGAGATAACTGGTATAGTGATGTTGGTACAATATGTCCTAAGATTAAGTCAAATAATTTAAGGTTTATTGTTAAACAAGTAGGTAGTAATCAATTCCAGGCAGCATTTTATGATTCAAATGGGAATATTGCAAGCAAACTTCCAGATAGAACTTTAAAATATCAAATAAATAATGGTCAAAGTATAACTATTAAAATAAGTGGTGGAACTGCAACATTTACTGTAGATGCTAATGATAAAGATACTATAAAAGCTGAAGTTGATTTATCTAAAAGAAGCAATGTTTATGATTCAAAAACACCAAATAAAGATACATCAAAGATGAATGGAAAAACACCAAGTTACACATATCCTAGTATCAAATCACCAGACTATGGTGGTGATGGAGGTCAAGGAAATGGAAATGGTGGGACTTCACAAGGTAATAATAATGCTAATGGAACTTCAGCACAAACTGGTGATTATAAACATAACACTACAAAAAATAAAAATTCCAATCCAAGTAGTACTTCTTTAGAACCACTTAATAATGATTTAGAAAGTCAAAAACTATCAGATAGTATGTCTGCTTCTGGAGACGGTTTTAATAATCATGAAAATTCTAAGCAATCCGTTGTTAAACAAATTGTTCTTGATGAAGAAAATATAGTTAAATTAAGTGGAATTTCTTTTATAATATTGTTATTTTTGTTAACTATTGCTTTATATTATCGTAGGGATATTAAAGAAATGAACTCAAAAAAATAACTATTTTTCATTCATTTTTATTTTTTTTTATATCCAATAATTAATGATAGTATAATGATGATTAATAGAAGTAAGTAGGTACTATTCAATGGATTAAATGTTGATTTATCTTTATTTTTGTTAATTTCGAATGATTTTTCAACAGATTTTGAATAAGCTCCATAAGATGTTGAATTATTGATGATATGTTTGTTATTAGTTTCATATTTTGAGCTATTTATTTTTTTGGAAGAATTAGTGTTTCGATTTTTGTTTATTGTTGAATTTTTATCTAATTTAGAAATACTATTATCTATATTTTTCTTAGGATTATTGTATTTAGAAGCATTATCTTTTTTATTATTGAAATAATCATGTGGAAATTGATAATTTTTTAATAAATCTGAATATTTATTTAATAAATCTAAATTCAGTTCATTTTGCAAATTAGATTTTTTAGTAGAACTTACTTTGCTCCTGTAAGTTACGTTATCAGGATCATTAATATTAAAATCATTTGGATTTTCGAATCCCCAATCATTATCGTTAAAATTTGTATATAAATATTCGGTATCATTCCATTTAATATAAATTTCTTTAGCATATGGTGATGTATTATTAGTAATGAGATTATTAAAAAAAGTTATATGAGTTTTAGCTTTATACATAGGTTGTTGGATATAAACAGAGCCTCCAGTTTGCTTTGCACTATTGTTTACAATAATCGAATTTGTTAAGCGGAAATTTCCAGAAATCATTATAGCACCACCATTCGTACCCGCCGTATTATTTATAAAAACACAACGATTTACATTGGAAGTACCTGACCAACTGTAATAAGCTCCACCCCATTCATCAGCATGATTATACATGAAAATACAATCAGATACATAGCTTTTACCATAAACACTAACTCTTATAGCCCCTCCGTCACGATGTGCACTATTGTTGATGAAACACAGTTATAAATTTCTGATGAAGCATAACATGTTGTAATAGCTCCCCCATCATGATCTGCGTGATTATTAATGAATAGTGAATTATTTACAAATAAATAACTTCTATTTTCCATAGTGCCATAATTTGAAATCGCACCAGCATTTGTATCATTTAAGGCAGTATTGTTAATGAAAATACAATTGTCGATGTAAACATTTCCTTGTTCAATAGAAATTGCTCCACCAAAATTATTTGTTAATCCATTAATAAAAGTTATATTTTTAAATGTAACATGTGCAGAAATATTTTTTATTAAAAATATACTTGATTTTGCTTGCCCGTCAAAAATAACATTTTTAGAATTAGAATTTCCTTGAATAGTTAAATTTTCATCGATTTTAATGTTATGGAGTTTATAAGTTCCAGGTTCTATTAAAATTTCATCTCCTTCTTCTGCATTTGTTATTTTTTTTGTTAAATTATTTTCTTCTAATATGATAGTGTTGTTATTTATAGTTACTTGTGGATTTAGATTAGAAGCAGCAACCGAAGATGTGAATAGAGCGAATACTATTACAATTATAATAATGATATTAGATTTAATAATTATTCCACTCCTTTGAAATTATTAATTTTAGATTTTATATTTAACAATATATAATATTTTGCACCACGAATTATTTGGTTATTGTAATTTTTAAATATTTTTAGTTAGTATTTAAATAAATAATTTAAATCGATAACCTTTTATATTCATATCGTTATAATTTATAATTATACTAATATTTTAATGATTTTCATTTCAATTTTTTGAGAGGATTTTAATCTTGTTAGTATAACTTTATTAATTAAAACGGGGAGAAAATATGAAGAGTAAACTTATATTATCTTTTATATTAGTTGTATTGATTGCTTTAACTGTAAGTACTGTTTCTGCAGCTGATTTAGCTTCTGATGATGTAGCTATTTCGGATATGAGTGATGATACAATAGCAGCTAGTGATTCTGAAGGTGAAATTGTCTCAGCTACTATTGATGTTACAAAAAATGGAACAGAAAGTGATTATGCAACTATTACTAATGCAATTAATAGCGCTTCCGAAGGAGATACTATTAATTTAGGTGAAAACAAAGAATACGATGTTTCTAACAATACAATTATTATAAATAAGAAAAATATTACTTTTTCTGGTAAAAATGTAACTATTAAAGGTACTGGAGATGGTAATGGAATAGTAAATGTTGTATCAGAGGGTTCTAATTCAACTGTGTCAGGTATTAAATTTATCAATACCCAAGCTAATACACAGTATACTAATGCAAATACTTTAAAAGGATGGGGATTATTCCTTGGTAGGGGAACAACAGATGTTAATGTAATTAACTGTTCTTTTATTGATTTTAATCATGGTGTTAGGATACAAGGTGGATCTAATTTTAATATAATTCAAAACTGTTACTTTACAGGTGCAGCAACACAGGTTACTAATAATGGTAATAAAGAACAAGGTACTAAAGCTATTGGAATTATGGGTTCTAAAGGTACAAAAGTAATTAATAACATCTTTAATGGTACTGTTTTAGATGGAGTATCAGTTGCAGGAGGTTCTACTGGAACTTACATTTATAATAATACTTTCATTAATAATGCATATTCAATTTACTTTGGAGGAGCATCTACAGCCGGAAGTATAATTACAAACAATACATTTAACAACTGTGGTCATATAGAAGCAACTTACAATAAAAATGGTACTATAGTAAATGTAAACTTCCAAGATTTACCTGTTATAAGTATTCAAAAAGCTAGTGATTCTTGTGTAATCGCAAATAATACTTTTATTGCTAGAACTTCTAATGTTTTAATTGCTGCTGAAGAAGCAAATACTGCTCATGGATATCCAAGTGATATTGGTAATATAACTGTGACTGGTAATAAAATAAACAAATTAAATGATACTACCATATTGCAAACTGTTGTTCTTTTAAGAATTGTAAGTAATTCTGGAATTTTAAATCCAACAGGAAACATAATAATTTCTAACAATGTTTTAAATGGTGCAAAAGCTGCTACTTACTGGTCTAATGAATGGGGTAATAATGATGGTGAGGTTAATATTCCTGCTGCAAATCCAGTAGCAACCTACTTTGAAATTATAAGTATTAATAATGGTAAATTAACTTTTGCTCTAAAAGATGTTAATGGTAATGTATTAGATGGTGAATTAGTTACATATACAATTGGTAATGTTTCTAAAAACTTAACTGTTGATGAAAATGGTAGTGCAAGTATTTCTGGATTACCTAGTGGTACTGTTACTCTTAAATATAATGGTTCTGCTAAATTAGCAGCTGCTTCTACTTCAATTGATATTGCATCTTTAATAGATACTAAAATATCTGCATCTAATTTAAATATTAAAGTTGGAGATAATGGAAAATTACAAGTTACATTAAAAGATGCATCTGGAAATCCTTTAGCTAATCAAAAAGTGTCTGTAATTATCAATGGTAAACCTTATACTCAAACAACCAATTCTAAAGGTGTTGCATACATATCTCTTAAATATTCTGAAGCTGCTACTTACCAAGCTACATTAGTATTTGAAGGTAATAGTGATTACAAATCTTCAATTGGAAATGCTAAAATTGTTGTAAGTAAAAAAACAACTTCTTTAACAGCTCCTTCAAAAACTTTCAAAGTAAAAGCAACTAAAAAAATAGCTATCACATTAAAATCTAGTGGTAAATCTGTTGCTGGTAAAAAAATTACTTTAAAAGTAAATGGTAAAACTTACACTGCCAAGACAAACTCTAAAGGAGTAGCTACTGTTAAAGTTAAAATAACTAAAAAAGGTACCTTCAAATATACAGCATCATTTGCTGGTGATAAGGCTTTCAAATCAATAAGTAAAAAAGGTACTATTAAAGTTAAAAAATAAATAATTTTTTTTATTTATTTTCTTTTTTTTTAAATTGTCTGGTTGGATATAATGAATTTTAGAGGAATTTTTATAATCTTTATTATTTTTTTAGTTTTGATTCTTAGTATAGGTTCTTCTGTAGCTATTGAGAATAATGAAAGCTTAGAAAATGATTTGTCCGTTTCATTAAATGATAACAATGGTTCTAATTTCACATTAACGAATAATAATGAGGATAATTCATTATTAAAAAGTGGAAAAACAATTGTTGTTAATGCTGAGGCAGGTCACAATGAAATGACCGATCCAACGATTCAAAAAGCTATTAATAGTGCAAATGCTGGAGATACAATTATTATTAATGGTACCAGTTATGTTCACTGTCATTTTGTGGTGGATAAAAAATTAACTATTAAAAGTAATATTAAAACACAAATGGAAACTTGTCCAAGTAGTGTAGCTGGATCTAACCATCATGGTATTTTTTATATAAGTCCTAAAGCTAGTGGAACTATAATTGAGGGATTTGACCTATTAAATGATGTATATGAAGATGATGATTATGCAATATTAGTTAATGGAGCTTCTAGCGTAATAATAAGAAATTGTATAATTTCAAATACTGGTACAAAAGATGCAATTAGGTTAGAAAATGCAATGAATGCTACTGTTAGTAATGTATCACTTTTAAATGCAGGTAATGCTATTAGAATTAAAAATTCAAAAAATACTATTATATCCAATTCACAAATTAAAAACTCATGCACTGGAATTAATATTACTTCTTCTTTAAAGACAAACATTTATAAAAATAATATATCTCAAAATAAAATAACCGGTATTTCTGTTGGTGAAAAGAATCAAGATACAAGAATTATTTCTAATAACATATCTTATAATAAAGCTACTGGAATTAATTTATTTTCTTCAGATAAGGTTTATATTTTAAGCAATTATATAGCTCATAATCGTAACGGTGATGAAAATAATTACAAAAGTGGTGCTGGAGTTTACGTAAATTGTAATGTTAGCAAAATTGAAATTAAAGGTAATTTTTTCCAACAAAATGGTAAATATGCTGTTTTAAATGATTATCGTGTGAGAAATATTGGAGCACATATTGGTGATGAAAAATTAGAAATCGTTGAAAATAATTATATGTTGGGGCATGGTGATAGGCCGATTTATCATATTACTTATAGTCCATCAAGTAATGGAGAATTCAATTATAATCAAGCAGAAGATGTATATACTTATGTTGGATCTGGTGGAGATTACGATGTTGATAAAACCACTGTTTATTTGGGGTATACTTATCATATTAATGAGTTTATCTGCCCAACAATACTTTATGAATATACTAAAAAAGGACCTCAATTATGGTTAGATGGGGATTATTCTTTAAAAATCACAGAAATTAAAGAAAATAAAAAGGGAATCTATTCTATTTCAATTATAACACCAAAAGGTGATATTGCAAAAGAAATCAGTTCTATACCTGTAATCTTTTATTTAAATAAAAATAATACAAATAATATTCCTCAAGAAGGGGATGTTTACAGGTATGTATTAATGAAAAATGGAACTGCAACAGTTAGATTCTATGCAGATGATTTTAAAGAAAGTAATAATGTTTTAATTGCTTCATTACCAGGTTTAAATAATAATATTTATTTCAATCCATATAAACAATTAAATATTTCTGATTTATCTATTCCAGGTATTCTAAGTAAAACTAAAATCACAATTCATAATTTAAAAACATATCCTTATTCTGGACAATATTTAACTGCTATTTTAACAGACGAAAATGGAAGTCCAATAGCTAACGAAAAATTAGCTTTTAAAATAAACTCAAAAACAAATATAATTTCTACAAATAATAAAGGTGAAGCTAAACTTAAAATTTCACTTAAAGAAGGTACTTACAAAGTATATGCAAGTTTTAAAGGAGATGAAGTTGAGTATTTAGAAAGTAATGCTTTAGCTAATCTGATTGTAAAAAAAGAATCTAGTAGAATTATCGCATCTAATCTAAATATGATACCGAAAATGGCAGAATATTATAGTATAACTTTAAAGGATGCTTCAGGAGTTAGAATTGCTAATCAAAAAGTAATATTTAAAGTTAATAATAAAATTTATACAGCTAAAACTAACTATAAAGGAGTAGCTAAATTAAAATTAAAATTTAACAAGGAAAAAACTTATAAAATTACAATCAAATTCGCTGGAAACAATAAATACAAGTCTGCTAAAAAAACAAAAACTATAAAAGTCAAATATTCTTCAAAAACAGCAAAATTAATAACACCTTCCGTTACAATTCCACCTAAAACAACAAAATCTTACATGATTACTTTAAAAGATGTTAATAATAAAGGAATTTCTAAACAAAAGATTTTAATTAAAATAAATAGCAAAAAATACAGTAAAAAAACTAATAGTAAAGGTCAAGTTATTGTTAAATTGAAATTTAATTCACAAAAGAAATATAAGATAAGTGCAAGTTACAATGGAAATAAAATCTATAAAAAAGCAAAATCAACAGGAAAAATAAGTGTAGCAAAAACAACGACTAAATTTAAATATTCCACTTTTAAAATATATCCTAACGAAGAAAAAGCTTACACAGTTACTTTAAAAACAAGTTCAGGTAAATCATTATCTAAACAAAAGGTTACTATTAAAATTGACGGTAAAACTTACACTAAAACTACAAATAATAAAGGGCAAGCAGCAATTAAAATTAAATTTAACAAAGAAAAAACATATCCTGTAATTTTAAACTATAAAGGAAATTCAATCTATAAAAACTCTAAAGCTGTTGGAAAAATAATTGTTGAAAAAATATCTACACAGTTAATTAGCTATGATAGGACATTTTGTCAAAATTCCACAGATAATTTTGAAGTAACTTTAAAAGATAAATTTGGAAAAACATTATCTAGTCAAAAAATAACATTTATTTTAAATGGTCAAAGTCAGATTAAAATTACAGATAATAATGGAAAGGCAAAAATAAATGTAGCTTCTAGGATTCCTGATTCATTAAATATCATAACTAAATATGACGGTAGTAATAAATATAGGGCTATATCTAAAAATAATACGCTTACTATTTTAAATAGGACTAATACTATTTTCATTGATAGTAATTTAGCTAATGAGGATATTCAAAACATATTAAATAATTGTGAAAATGGGGCTAATGTTGAATTTTTAGGCGGTTCATACAAAAACATTGTATTAACTATTAATAAAAGTTTAAATATTTCTTCTTCTTTAAAAAGCACATTAAATGCAAAATATAATGCTCCAGCATTTAAAATCAATGCTTCAAATGTAAGCATTAGTGGATTAAAAATACTTGGGAACTCTTATAGTGGAATTGTATTATATAATGTTAATAATGTAAATATTTTAAATAATATTATTTCAAACAATTTAAGTATTTCAAAATATATTGATGGATCTCTAAACATGCCAGGATACGGAATAGCTAGTTATAATTCATCTAACTTAAACATAGTTAATAATTCTATTTCATTTTTTGAAAGCGGATTTTTTGGCGAAAGGTCAACTAATATAGAAATAGCCAATAACACATTTAGTAAAAATAATTATGGAATAAAATACGGATTTGGAGTTGCAAATACTAAAATAAATGCTAACAATATTACACAAAACATAGGATTATACATTATGACAGTACCTGAAGGACCAAATGGATATGGTATATTTTTAAATAATTCAGCTGTTAATGTTAGTATAACAAAAAATAGCATAACAAATAATCATATGGGAATTTCTATTGATGCAAATTATTCAACAGGTATTGTTATTACTAGCAATTGTATTTCTGATAATGTTTTAGAAGGAATTAGGTTTAATGCAGGTTACAACTTGGCTAATAATGCTATTGAACCAATTGTAACTAATAATGCAATTTATAGAAATGCTAAAGGTCCGAGTATGATGATTCTTGGTGAATTAAGTGCAAATCCTGGTGGAATTTACGGACCTGGTGTAAATAATGATTCAGCTAAATTGCATGTTGGAGCTAACTGGTATGGAACAAATAGTCTTGTAACTTGGGATATAGAAACAGGTATTGTTGGATTTGGAACAATGTGTCCAAGAATTAAAACATCTGAAATTAAATTTAATGAAATTAATTGCACTGGTAATGGAAGTTATGAAGTTAAGTTTTATAATAATGATGAATTAGCTAGTGGTCTTCCAAAATTTAATTTATATGCAACATTAAACCGAGGAAGTGATAAAGAAGTAGAAGTTAATTTCAATGTTATTGATGGTGTAGGCAGATTTACTTTTAATCATGAAAACTTCAATCTAACTTCAAATACTATTGAAATTTCTATTGGATCTTTAATCAACAAAACAGATAGGATTTATAAGGCATTTTATGATTATGAAGTCCCTGAAAGTGAAATTCCAAAAATTTAAATAAATTGGTTTAGAACATATAATGTTGAATTTTAAAATTCTTTTTTCTATATTAATTTTTTCAAACTAAAATTTTTTAATTTTTATCTAATACATCATTATTAAATAAATCAGTATCAACTTCTTTAAATAATAAATATTTTTAAAATATAAAAATCATACAATCTTTAAAAAATATCTATATACTACTAATATCAAATATTAACTATTGATAATACATGAAATTAGATAGATATATATAAAAATTAGATTAAAATAGTAATGAGCATATATCATATGATTAAACTAAAATTAATATTTGTCAAAAAGCCTGACTTGATACTTTTTATATCTTAAATATTAAATAGTATTCTTTTTAAAAATTATAATTAATATAAGGTGAAATTATGGCAAAAACTCAAAATGGACATAGGGCTCATGGTTTTTCAAGTGAAAGCTTTTTGGATTCTCATGAATTTTTAGATATATTAAACTTTAAAGGTGATGAAGTTTTCATGGATACTGGATGTGGTGATGGTCATGTTGCTATAACAGTTTTAAATGAATATCTTAATTCAGGAACTGTTTATGCAGTTGATATTTACGATGCATCTATTGAGGATATGGAAAATTACAAACTAAAAAATAACATTAAAAATCTTATTAATATCTGCGCTGATATTCCAAAAGGTATTAATGGTGTTGAAGATTCATCAATAGACATTGTACTTATGGTAAATGTTTTCCATGGTTTTAAAGCTTCAAGACAAATTGATGAAGCAATTAATGAATTTTCAAGAATAACAAAAACTGGGGGTAGGGTAGCTGTAATGGATTATAAAAAATGGGAAGTTCCAAAAGGACCAAAATTCCAAATGAGAAGCTCACCAGATGAACTTGAGGAAGCATTTAATCATCATAACTTTAAAAAAGTTTATCTAAATGAAGAAATTGGTGAAGATATTTCTGAAGGCAAATCACATTTTTTAATAATCTTTGAAAAGGTGAATTAAAATGATTTTTGCAGCTATTTTAGCTGGAGGAGTAGGTTCTAGAATGGGAGGAACAGACACTCCTAAACAATTTTTAAACTTAGGTGACAAGCCAGTTATCATTCACACTGTTGAAAAATTTGTTATAAATTCGAGCATTGATAAAATTATTATTTTAACACCTCAAAACTATATAAATCACACTGTAAATTTAATTGAAGAATATATTGCAGATTATAGTGATATTGTAGTTATTGAAGGTGGAGATACAAGAAATGATACCTTAGTTAGAAGTATTAATCATATTTTTGATAATTATGATGTTGACTCTGAATCAATAATTTTAACCCATGATTCTGTTCGTCCTTTTGTAACTCATAGAATTATTGAAGATAATATTAAAGCTGCAAAAAAGTTCGGTGCATGTGATACAGTAGTTTCCGCTACTGATACAATTGTTAAAAGTTTTAATGGTGAGATAATTGATAATATTCCTATAAGAGATTATTACTATCAAGGCCAAACCCCACAAAGTTTTAAAATAGAAAAATTACTTAAATTAATTAATAATTTAACTGATGATGAAAAAGAAATTTTAACAGACGCTTGTAAAATATTCACACTTCAAAATGAAGATGTACATTTAGTTGAAGGAGAAGTTACAAATATTAAAATAACTTATCCTTATGATTTGAAATTAGCTAATACAATCCTAAAGGAATAAAATATGATTAATATTGTTTATAGGTTGAAATCTCCAAAATTTTTTGAAGAAGCTATTGATGAAATTGATTTAGATGGAGTAATTGTAAGACCACTTTATTTATCCATTTGTCAGGCAGATCAAAGGTATTATCAAGGAACAAGACCTTCTGATATACTTGAAAAAAAGCTTCCAATGGCATTAATTCATGAAGGTGTTGGTGAAGTTGTATTTGACTCTACAAATTCATTTAAACCTAAAGACAAAGTTGTAATGATTCCTAATACTCCTAGTGATGATAATGGGTATAGAGCTAATTATTCACCTAAATCTATGTTTAGAGGTAGCGGATTTGATGGTTTTACAAGTGATTTAATCAAATTAACTCCTGATAGAATTGTAAAACTTCCAGATAACTTTGATTTGAAAGTTTCTGCTTTTATTGAACTTATAAGTGTGGCTTATCAAGGAATTGATAAATTTTCAAAAATAGCTATTACAAAAAAAGAACGTTTAGGTATTTGGGGAGATGGAAACTTAGGTTATATTACAGCACTATTTTTAAAAATAATCTATCCAAAATCTAAAATAATCGTATTTGGAAAGCATTTAGAGAATTTAAACTTATTTTCCTTTGCTGATGAAATTTATCGGATTCATGATGTTGATGATGTTTGGATAGATCATGGATTTGAATGTGTTGGTTCAAGCGCTTCACAATCAGCAATTAGCCAAATAATTGATATAATAAATCCTCAAGGAACAATTAACTTATTTGGAGTTAGTGAATATCCAGTACCTATAAATACTCGCATGCTTTTAGAAAAAGGACTAACACTTCAAGGAAATAGTAGGAGTGAAAGGGAAGATTTTATAGGTGTTGTAGATATTTTAAAAAAGCACCCTGAACTATTTATTTCATTAAACAAATTAATAACTAATATTTGTAATATATCCTCAATAGAAGATTTAAAAGTCGCTTTTGAAAAAGATTATATTAGCCCATTTGGAAAAACTATTTTAAAATGGAAAAAATAGTTTAATGGTCTGTAAATTTCGTTTTATTTAACTGTTTATAGTTTTTTTTATAATGAAGTTTTTATGAATAAATTTTTAGAATTTATAGCTTTAAAATTATAAAAAACTAAATTTCACTTATAAAACTATATTTAAAATAATAAGTAAATTCAATGAAAATATTAGAAGAAAAAACAAATTATTTGAATTGAAATCAAACATTCTAACTATTATTCATAGAATTAGTTAAGATTTAATCATTCCATAATTCAAAAAAGATTACAAACCACATCATAGTAAAAATATAATCAGAACAAACAATAAAATCGAAAATAAGTTATTAAAAAAGTTTTAAAAAATTATTTAAAACAAAATCACTAAAGTTTTTGAAAGTACCGAAATATTTAAATATGTCTAGTTTATATACGCATTATTATAATAATTTATTAAAATATTGAAAAATATATTACTATTTTTAATTAAAAAAATAGTATATTCAAAAAATTGGTTATGGATTATGTTATTTAAAAAGAACTTTTTGATAGTATTTGTGCTTTTCTTAGTTTATTTTTAAGTTTAAGTTCGGTGTATGCAACTGATAATAATACAGAGAACAATCCAGCAAATAATATATTAAACCCGTTCAATTGATTCAACTGTTCAGAGTACTGGTGATGTTATGTGTTGGTGAGGATGATGATTTAAATGAAAGTGATGATGAAACTAATGAATCTAATGATACTTATGAGGAATCTTGTAATTTGACTGCTAATATTATTATTCATGAATGATATTCACATAAGCTTATCATGAGTTCTGCAAACAACAAATACACAATATCTTGTACCAGAAATATAAAAATAATAAAATAAAAGGAGGATATAATAATGAATAAAATATTAATATCAACATTATTATTAATTATTTTGATATTCAGCATAGGATTAGTATCAGCTAATGAGAGCATTAATGATGCAATAGTAGAAGATAATACGGATGCTTCAAATCTTTTTTATCCATCTAATACGGATAATACTCCTTTGGATAAAACAGGTGGGGTAGTTAGATATGTTAATGGGAGCACTTTTGAAGATATTCAAAAAACAATTAACATAGCAAACGATAATGATACTATTGTTCTTAATGGAACTTATAAAAGTACTGGTCATCAAATAGTTGTTAATAAAAGCATAACAATCACAAGCAAAAATGGGTCCAGTACTTTAGACGCTAATAAAAAATACAGGGTATTATACATACTTTCCGACAATGTAGTACTAAAAAACTTAAGAATAATAAATGGGAAAGTAGATGGGGTTATTGGATCTATCTTTGAACCTTTAGAAAGAGGTCCTGGTGGTGCTATATATTGGAAAGGTAATAATGGAACTATAATCGCTTCATCAGTATATGATAATAAATTTCATAGTGCGGGTTATGGTGGAAGTGGTGCTATTTATTGGGAAGGGGCAAACGGAACTATTCGAGATACACTTTTCTTCAATAACACCGGATATAATGAGAATGTAGGGTTTGTCCCTAAGTATAAGTTTTTAGAGGGTGTTGTTCATGGTGATTATATTGGAGATTTATATGATAATGATCCATCTAAACCTGCTCGATTTTATCGTGTTGTTGTAAACTCTAAAGGACATTTAACTGCTAATAATCTTTCCATAAACTATG
Source organism: Methanobrevibacter oralis (assembly GCF_001639275.1). Classification (NCBI taxonomy): domain Archaea; kingdom Methanobacteriati; phylum Methanobacteriota; class Methanobacteria; order Methanobacteriales; family Methanobacteriaceae; genus Methanobrevibacter; species Methanobrevibacter oralis. The sequence continues at coordinate 1,517 of NZ_LWMU01000057.1, read as the reverse complement.
GAACAGCAGGTAATTTTCTTGTTAAATTTAGTTTAGGAGATATTCCATTTAAAGGAGACATTGTTAAAGTACACATATTTAAAAAAGGTTATGATAAAATATTTAACCTAACTATTGATGATAAGGGTTTAGGTGTTTTAAAGTTACCTGATAATTTAAATGATGGTATTTACAATGTTGAATTAAGTAGTCATGATAATGACTATTTTGATAATTATCTTACAAATATTCATTATTATAGTTATAAGTATAGTGCTAATGCGATTATTAAAGTTAATAAAGTTCCAGCATTTATCCATGCTGATAATTTTAAAACCATATATAATTCAGGAAAATATTTCACAGTTGAACTTATGGATATAAAAAATTATTATTTCATTAGTAATGTTAAATTAGCATTAAAAGTCAATGGTAAAACATACTATGCAACTACAAATAAAAATGGAAAAGCCAAATTTAATGTATCAAAATGGAAAACAGGAAACTATAAAGCTTATATTAATATTTTAAACAATTATAAATCACCAACCCAAAAGGTCAATATTAAAATCAATAAAATCCCCACAATTGTAAAAACAAATAAAATCACAGCTAAAGTCCACAGGGACAAAAAATTAAACATCAAAATCATCAACAAAAAAACCAAAAAAGCAGTACCTTTTATTAAAATCAAAGTAAAATACTTTACAGGAAAAAAATACAAAACATACACACTAATAACCGACGAAAAGGGACAAACTCACTTACACACATGTTGTTTAAAAGTCGGAACACACAAAGTAGTTATAAAATCAGCAAACCAAAATTACGCAATAAACAAAAACACTAAAATTAAAATCAAAAAATAAGGATTAAAACTTAATTGAATATATTACTGATGATATTTTAATTAGAAAACCTCATTTGATTCATTGTTTTAGTAACTTTATCCGTTTTTTTGTTAATGCTGATGGGGATGAAATATACTATTAGTTGGTCTTTCTAGTGAAGATTTAAAATTACTTCATGGAGGACTTTTAAAATTCACTTGGAAAAGTGATACAAAAATTAACATAATTAAAGATGCAAAATTCTGAAAAAGAGATTTTAGGTCTTTAAAAGGAATGATATTCATCACAATTTGGACAATAGTAGTTATAAATATTATTTTTACAATTTCCAAGAATTATTTCACCTTTTAAAGATTCAATACTTAGTTCTTCAGAAGAGCTGGAAAATACTTTTTTCAACTCCCTTTTACATTTGGGGCATTTTATAGATTTAACTTAACTTTCTTTGTTTATTAATTTAATAATTTTAATAGTATTGATTAATTTGAGGGGTTATTTCAATTAGTGAATGGTAAAATATAAATGTAGATGATATAAAAAAAATATCCATAGGAACAGATTATAGTTTCGGACAAAAAATTTTTTAGTTAATCATGATGAATTTACTGATCCAATTTTTATAGTAGGAATCTCTATTTACGATTCTATAGAATTCTTTTTCAAATAGTTTTTCCATAAATTCTATTG
>NZ_LWMU01000056.1 GCF_001639275.1 Methanobrevibacter oralis | reverse complement strand
AAGTTTAGGAAACCCTTTTAATTCGTTTTTTAATAAATCGATATAACGAATTGCTTTTTTGAAATTTTGTTGGTTAAATAATTCGTAAAATAATTCAAGATATTCTTTTATTTCTTGTTCTAAGCATGTTTTTTTGTCTTTACTTAATTTTTTAATTTTGTAATCTGAGAGTTTAGGATGTTTTATTTTTAATTTTTGCTTGTAATTTTTTACGGTTTTATTGATTTCAGATTGTATGGCTTCTAAAATATTTTTATATAAATGAAATATGCAATGTTGATGAACGAATCCTAATTCATTCATTATTTCATAATATCCTTGTTTTGAATCATGTTACTATCTGCTTTTACGGTATTTTAATGGAATATTTTTTTTAATAAAATTTTTAACAGTTTTATTTGATTCATTATTATGATATATGGCATGCTACGGGCATGTTTTTTATTGTATCAAATATATCGAGTCTATACCATCATTTACCTTCTATTCTAATCCATTGTGTGTCATAGCTAAAATATCCATGAGAGTTCTGATTCCTCATCACACAAATTATAGTGAATCACTACAAAATATGTAATTTTTCTAATGGATTCATAAGAGATGTTTAATGATATATAATTCATTAAAATCATTTTTTAAGATTTCTTATATGATTTCCATCCATGTTGGAGTAATTTTTTTGCTTTATTTTTAGTATTATTTTGAAAAATTGCAGTATTTTTCATAATATTTAGAGAATTCTGATTGACATTTTCTTTTACAATCATGGCATTCATATCTTTTTATTTTCACCTTAACAGCCAAACCAGATTCTAAATACAAAATTCTCCAATTAAAATCTTTCTTAATAAACTTTTTTTTTAGAACCACAATGTTTACAAAAAGGATAACGTTCTTCGATTTCACCATTTTTATTAACAAAATAATTATCATCCAATATTGATTCAATAGGATAGAATTAATTGAACATAGTATTTTTCAACAAAGCTTTTTCCATCTAAAAATCCTTTTCGAATAGGATTTTTAAAATCACCGATAAATATATATTGTTTGCCATCCAATCTAAGATATGGAAGGCTTTTGATTTGTGTTTTCATGTATAATTATTTGTCTTCCATTTTATATAAACTTATATATGCTTTGTTTCAATAATGACAAAATATTAACATTGAAAATTTAATTTAACTAACAATAAGTTATTTAAAGAATAATTAAAAGGAAAAAAAGGGGCTTAAAATATTTGATAAAATTCAAAAAAAATAAAAATTTGAAATAAAAAACACAAATAGTATTTAAAACTTTCGTAAAAATCAAAAATGTAAAATCAAAAAGAAGACCAAATAGACAAAATTGAAAAATTAAACACTATTTATATACAAAAGACCTAACAAATTGACAGTCCCTTTCTATATAATTTTTATATAATATATATAATCAATGTCATCAACCTAATTATTTTTTTAGTATTCTGGTGCTGATCTATAGTTCATGCTGAATTTTCGTGCTTTGAGGAGTTCCTGTGCAATTGGTTTCTTGTATCTTTTTTTGATGAATTTCTTATTATTGCTGATATTGGGTTTAAAATCATTTATGAGTATGTATTGTATTTCTTTTTTATAGCTGCAGTTTACTATTTAGTCTCGTTTTTAGTATTTTTGTTAATAATTTAGCAACCTATCCAAATTTAAACCTCAATCTAAGATATGTAATTAAAAATTAAGAAAAATAAACATTTAATACCTAAAAAAATACATCGAGGAAAAAAATCTATTGTAGATTATTAATTGTTGTCAATGCAATAGTTGTTAATGCAACAGTTTATATATGATAAACAATTATATTAATTATGTTAATTTCAAAAAATTAATTGGATAAAATATTATGTTATTAGAAGAATTAAAAGAAATAGAAGCTTCTGATTTTCCAATTGGAAAATTAATTATGATTATTAGTAAAAATCATGACTCTTATTGGAATCATAAACTTGAAGAATATGAAATTAAAGCTTCACAACTACACCGATTATTTGAAATTAATAATGAAAATGAAATTAACCAAGATAAAATCGCTAATAGATGCAACTTAAATAAAGGTGCAGTTGCAAGAAACATTCAAAAATTAGAATCAGAAGGATTAATATTAAGAGAAGTTGACGAAAATAACAGAAGACAAAATAAGATTTCATTAACAAATAAAGGTAAAAAAATTGTAAATAAAAGTCTCAAAGCACTAAATAACTGGGAGAAAGAAGTATCAAACAACAATTCTATTGATATTAAAGTTTTAAAATACAATTTAAAGGAAATAGCAATTAAATCAATTGAAATGAATAAAAATTATGAATCGGAGGAATAATGTGGCAGATAATAACATCGAAATAATTACAGGAGATCCAAAAAGAGCAATTAGAAAACTAAGTTTACCAATGATGCTTTCAATGCTTTTAATTATGCTTTATAATATTGCAGACAGTGTATGGGTTGCAGGTCTTGGTGCAGAGGCTCTAGCTGCTATTGGATTTATTACACCATTATTTATGGTTTTAGTAGGATTAGGAAACGGTATTGGAGCTGGAGCAAATTCACTAATTGCAAGATTTATTGGAGCTGACGATTATAAACAAGCAAATAATGCTGCTCTTCATTCAATTGTACTAGCAGTTATCGTGTCCGTTATATTTACATTAATTATTGTAGGATTTATGAAACCACTTTTACTTGCAATGGGGGTAGGAGATACATTAGAATATGCACTAAATTATAGTTATATCATTTTTTCAACATTAATAATATTTGTATATTCAGGAGTAGCTTCAGCAATATTTAGATCAGAAGGGGATATGAGAAGATCCACCATAGCTATTGCAGTTACAGCAATTTTGAATATAATATTAGACCCAATATTTATTTATATATTAAATCTTGGAATTACTGGTGCTGCTATAGCAACTGTAATATCAGCTACAATTTCTTGTATTGTAATGTCTTATTGGATGTGGGGTAAAAAAGATTTGTACCTAGATTTAAGTCCTAAAAACTTTTCATATGATGGAAAAATCATGGTTGACACTTTACAAGTAGCTATTCCATCAACATTAGAAAATATAATATTTTCAGCTTTAGCAGTTATTATTAATGGAATGCTTGTAATTGCATCTGGTACAACAGCAGTAGCAGTATATACTGCATCAATGAGAATAGTACAATTAGCTATGATTCCACTAATCGGTATTGCAACCGCTGTAATTACAGTTGCTGGTGTAGCTTTTGGTGCACATAATTATATAAACTTAAAAACAGCACACAGTTATGCAATTAAAATAGGATTTGCTGTATTATGTTTAGGCGTCATAATGTTTGTTTTTTCAAATCAAATTGCAACATTATTCTCATACACACAAGCAAGCGCATCTTTAGCTCCTCAAATCGCAACTGCAATTTCTGTACTTAGTTTATTTGTACTAGCTATTCCCCATGGAATAATGTCTTCTATGATGTTTCAAGGTGTTGGTAAAGGAACATATTCTTTAATAATTACCTTACTTAGATCAATATTGGAAAGTGCATTTGCATACATATTTTGTTTTATTTTAGGCTGGGGATTACCAGGAATATATGGTGGAGTAGTATTTGGATGTTTCCTTGGAGGAACAGTTGGATACATTTGGGCCAAATTATTTATCAAGAGATTTGGTAAAATTTACGCTAAAACAGATTAAGTTTTTAAAATTGGGGATTATAACTCCTCAAATAAACATTTTTTTAAACTTTGATGTTGTATGCATTATATGCTGCAAATGATGAATAAATAAAACTAATTATTGTTCCACCAAATCCAAGATGTGCATAAAAAATTATTAAATTTAAAATAATAAATATTGCAAATAATTTTAATCCAATTTTAGTTTCACCTTGTATTATTTGACCAATTCCAGGCAAAATAAAAGATATAATTGCAGCAGAAGTTGAATTTATCATTTTTATAAAAAGAGTATAATGAAATTATTCAGCCTTAATTAAAATTTCAAAAGACATTGAATCAATTATAGCTGTTTCACCCGAAGAAATTGTATAAATTGGCGAATTATGTAAAATAATGTTATTGTTAACTTCTCTTATTTTATTATCTCGTACTTCTTGTAAATGAGTTGCTTCTTTAAGTTCTTCATCAAAATAACAAAATCCTTCAACAGCATTTCCTTCTAAATCAAATTCGATTATTTCACCATTATGTTTATTGGTTGCTTTTATTTTATAAATCATAAAATAACACTCCAAATATTAATTAATATACTTAATTATATAAATTACCATTCTTAAATATTATGATTAATTATTTATCCTTAAGTTCTAGTTTTACATTATAAACAGGAATTCTAATCATCAATTTTTTTTCCACATTCAGATACCCTACAGAATTCCACAAAATGGACAATATATATCTCATATATTTTTTAATGATTCTTTTACAATAGAAAATTAAACATATACAATAGAAATGTATGTCTATTTTTATAAAAAAGTAATAATTAAAAAACTATTATAAAAAGCTAAAGTAGCTACCCCAAGTAAAAAATTTATACAAACCTAAATGTAATTGTAGAAAAAAAATCTAATGTAGACATGTATTTCAAGTGTAAAAATTAGATTAAAATATATTGTATGCAAATTTTTTATATTAAAAAATATATAACATCAATTAAAATTAATGGGATTTTTAAAATGAATATATTAATCATTGGGTCTGGAGCAGTTGGGATTGGATTAGCTTCATCAATGTTATCACAAAAAGCTAATATTTCTATTTACTCAACAGGAAAAACAGCAAAGGCTATTAAAGAAAATGGAATTAAAAGAACTGGATTGTTTACTAATTACTCTTTTTCAAAAGATGAATTAGAGGTATATGAAAAATATGAAGAAATTCCAAAAGATAAATTTGATTATGTTTTTATTACAAGTAAAACAACTGCTAATGAGGACATTTCTCAAAAATTAAATAAATATAGAAATATTCTAAAAGAAAATTTTAAAATAATTATTTTTCAAAATGGATTTGGAAATGATGAATATTTCCTAAGATATTTCAATAAAGATCATATTTTTTGTGCACGAGTAATAACTGGTTTTATTCGCCCAAAAAGACATGTTAGTGAAGTAACCGTTTATACAGAACCAATAGCTATTGGTTCAATTCAAAACTCACCTGTTGATGATTTACAAATAATAGCCGATATGATTACGGAATCTGGAATAAAATGTGAAATAACAAAAGATATTGATAAATTATTATAGGCTAAAATGCTTTACAATTCTGCTTTAAATCCGTTAGGTGCGATATTGAATGTAAATTATGGTAAACTTACAGAAAATAAATACTCAATAGAAATAATGGATAAAATTATAGATGAAATATTTGATGTTATAAATGCTTCACAATACACAACTTTTTGGGAAAATTCCAATGAATACAAAAAAATATTCTATTCAAAACTTGTTCCTGATACATATAACCATTATTCATCAACATATCAAGATATTCAACGAAAAAGAAGAACTGAAATTGATTCTTTAAATGGTAAAATAATTGAATTAGGGGAAAAATATGATGTTGATGTAAGTGTTAATAAAATGATTTACAATCTTATTAAATCAATAGAAAATAATTTTTAAGCTAAAACTTTATATAGCTTAGAATATAAAATAGTATTGTTCATATTTGAATATACTATTTTTTTAAAATATGAACAATGGTGATGGTTGAATGAACATTCGTTTGTATTCCTTTAGTGGTGTTTAGGAAGAGAATGTTCATTATATAAAAAAAACTAATTTTAAGTGATTATAATGAGTAATCTTAAAGAATTAATAGAAGAATTAATAGAAATCGATGAATCTGAAGAAAAAAATGAAGAAAGACTTCATGAGTTAGATCATGAAATAGATCATAAAGTATTTGAAAGTGAATTTTTAATTCCATTAATCGAAACTGAAAATGATGAAACTGAAATAATAACTTTAATCATTGGGGAAGAAGATGATGATAGTGAAGAATATCTTATTCCTATTTATACTGATGAAGAAGAATTTGATGAAGGTATAAAACAATTTATAGATGGATTTGATGAAACTAAGTTACTCCGTGATAAACTTACTGGTGAACAATTAATTACTGCTTACTGTGAAGACGAAGAATTTGTTGGAGTAATTATTAATGCACCACAATGTGGATTTATTATTCCAATGGAAAACATCCATCAATGTTGTTAATAATATAAAATTTTAGATGTTTTATTATTCCTAGATAAGGGCCATGAAAAAGATTTTTTAGTAGTAGCAATATTGGTAATTGCAAAATATGCAATGAATGTTTTAAATACCTAAAAGTTTTCGATGAATGATTAAGCATTTGATGGTATTATTTAATTCATGATGAAAATAAAATCATTTCAAAAAAGGAATTTTAAAATAATTAATCATCAAAATCATCTTTGATTAATTCATCAATAGAATTATAATACCTATATCTATAAGCCATTTTAAAACCATCAGAAACTTCTCTTTTTGGCCTTTTTATTTTACGAATAAATTCTTTATTTTTAAAGTTTTCTTGATGTGATTTAACTAAATTTTTATTTTCACGAAAATAACTATTGTTTTTACGGTTAATTGAAGGTTTATACATTTTTTTTCTAACTAAACGCCTTCTTGATGTTATAAAATGCATCACAAAAATCACTTATTTTTTGAAGATTTATCTAAAGTAGATTGAATCTCATCAATTCTCTCAACTACAACTTTAATTGCTTGTTCTCCTTGACGAGTCGGGTTAATACCTTGTTCAACAAGTAATGCATCCCTAATATCCCTTAATCTATCAATTGAATCAATTTTCATGATTGTACTGTAAAACATGCTAAAAATTCCTCCATTTCATAATATATTTAGATAAATATATATAAATTTTTTATATTATAATTTAATTTTTTTAGATATATACATTTAACGAAATTATTTAAATATATTTCTCGATTAAAAATTGTGCTAATCAAAAGTTGATTATGCTAAAGATGTAATCCTACATGAAAAAGTTGTACATCAAAAACAGGGAATGTTGAATGTGTTAAAGTAACTATAACCCTAAAATCCGGATTAAATTAAATTTTAGAGAAGTTTATTAAAATAATTGAATCATTATTTTTCCTAAATCGTTAAGGCATTGATGTTAGAAGTCAATATAGAACTGGTATTTATTGGCAAGATAACTTTTAAAGAAATTATTTAGATTTTTTAGCTAGAAAACAAAAATAATCCCAATTTCCAATCGTTACAAAAGCTCATACGATATATAGTTTTTATCATGCTAAATATTATCATCAAAAATATTTAGAGAAAGATCTACAAGAACATTGTCATGTTGATTTAACTTTAATTGACGATTAAACATTATCACATTTAACTAAAGAAGAATATAAAATAACACAGCTAGCTATGACAAAACGACCCTATAGTGGAAAATATAATGATTTTTTTTAAAATGTATATATGTAAATGGTAAAGTTTTATTTTCTTCAGAAGATAAAATACATTCACTTTGTAGACATCCACTTTTTAAAAAAGCTATTTCAGATGATGTTTTGTAAAACATATGAATACGAGTCATTTAATGACACCAGTTGAAGTTAGAAGCAAAAATGCAAAATCACATTGAGCCATTTAATGATGAGCCAAATGGAATTATTTAGCTGCATTAAACCTTATACCAGAAAAAGAGATAAAATAAAAGTTAGAGATTTTATAAAAAACCTCTATTTTTTAATTTGAATTGTGTTTTTAATAGTGTTTTTAATATACACTGATTTAACAGTGTGTTTCCCCAATTTTAAATTCTTTAAACTTACAGTAGCTATTCCTTTTTTATTAGTTTTAGAAGAATATGTTTTTCCATTAATTTTAAAAGTTATTTTTTTGTTCTTAATAGCTTTTCCATTACTGCTTTTTAAAGTTGCTTTAAACTTAATTATTTTAGCTTTTTTAACTTTAATATTTTTAGCTTTTAAAATCTGTTTTATAAAAATAGTATTTATTGCTTGTTCACCCTTAAAAGTTGTGATTATTTTATAACTTTTTGGAAGGAGATTTATTTTAAGATTAGCATAAGCATTTTTATCTGTTTTAACTTTATAACTTTTACCATTAATTTTAAAAATTACTATTTCACCTGAATTAGCTAATTTTCCATTATCTCCATAAATACGAACTTTAAAAACATTACCGCCGTTATAATCCATTGTTAAATCCTTATTTGATGTGATTCTTTTAACGATTTTTAAGGTTTTTGTTATATTATCACCTGTAACTGGATTAATAGCTGTAATTTTATAAAATCCAACTTTTAATTTTTCATTTAATTTTGCTACGCCATTTAAATCGGTTATTGAAGAATACTCTTTTGAATTTATCACAAATCGAACAACAGTATTTTTTAAAGGACTTCCATCTTCACTATAAAATATAGCTTCAAAATCAATACCACTATTGAATCCTCGTGTAATATCTCCTGCATTAACTGTTAAAATTTTATTAACTTTTAATTTACCAAAGAAGCTAGTTGGATTACACTTATCATTGCCCTTATAGAATACTGAATAATTATAAATTCCTTCCTTTAATCCAGCAAATTTAATTATAGCTTTTGAATCTTTAACTATTGAATTTAATGTTATGTTTTCAATTATTATTTCAATAATTCCTCCATTTGCATCATTTGATAATGTTAAATTAAATATAGCTTCACTACCAACAGTGATATTTGATACCTCTACTTTTAAAGGAACATCTATTTTTGAATCATCTTTAACACTGAATAAAGAATAATTTTGAGTATAAATATATGAATTAGTGTTAATGTTATCTTTTTGAGCTAAATTGACAGTATAAACACCAATAGTTAAATTTTCTAAATCTTTAACATCATCATTAGTACCAATTACAGTTTTATTATTTAGTAAAACATTTACATTAATATTTAAAAGATTTGTACCATCATCAACTGTTATTTCGACTTTTTCCACTTCACCAACACTTATATTGCTAGTACTTATTGTGTTTATAACTTCAAAAAGAGAGTTAGTAATATTAACACTACCAGCTACATTGTAGATATGCCTTTCACGACTAGCTTTGTTTGAGAGAAAAGAACAATTTTCAATTGTTATATAACCACTTTCTATATAAAGTGCTCCACCATCCATTTTTGCTACACAATTAGTGAATCTTGAGTCTTTAATTTTTAAATTACATCCATTCTCTACACGAATTGCACCACTATTCCCGCTTCCATTTTTATTTTTTGTCCAAAGCTTTCCACCAGTAGATGTTAAGTTGTCAAATGTAGAGTTATGAATTTCAACTCGACTTTTTTCTTTTATATTAATAGCTGCTGCTTCATCAACAGCTCTTGAATTTAAAAACTTCGAATTATAAACATTTAAAGTTGATTTTTTAACACTAATAATTCCGCTTTTAGCAGAACAATTAACAAATGTACAATTATAGATATTTACACTAGCTTTTTTTGCATTTATTGAATTTCCTTCCTTTGATGAGCCTTTAATGAATTTAGAATTATAAACATATAACTCTGAACCTTCTTCTGCGTATATAGATCCGCCTTTTTTAGCAGTGTTTGAAAAAAAGCTTGAATTATAAACATGACATGTTTTTTGATTATGAATTGCTCCACCTTCAGATCCCCATCCAACATTTGAAGCAAAATAACAATTTTCAACGGTCAAATAACCATTATTTATAATTCCACCTTCTTCACTATGATCACCACCATCGTTTTTACCAGTGTTAGCATTGATAAATTTTAAATTAGATAATTTAACATTACCCCTTGTTTCAAAAAATCCTCCTCTTCCACAAGCATCGATTATAGAATCGCCATTTCCTTTTAATTCTAATCCATTAATAATTGTTGAATATAAATAATTACCCTTAACATTTCTAATATCATTATATGTTCCATTTGCAAATACAATTGTATCTCCACTTTTTGCAGAGCTATATGCATTGTTCCAATTTGTTGGGTCAACTTGTGATGCACCAGAACCTGTTCCATTAGGACTAATGTAAATCACATTTTTAGATTTTAAACTTGTATTAATACCTTCATTAAGACTTATTTGTTCATTATCATTTTTTAGTGTAGTATTTTCAGCAAAAATTGGTGCTGATGTTAAAATTAAGCTTAATGAAATTATTAAAAGAATTAATAATTTTGATTTATTTTTCATTTTTAACACCTATATAAAAAAAAGAAATAGGGTTTAGCCCTATTTTTTTATTTGAATTGTACTTTTAATACTAGATTTAATATAGCTAGATTTAATAGTGTATTTTCCCACTTTTAAATTTTTAAGTGAGATACTTGCTATTCCTTTTTTATTAGTTTTAGAAGAATATGTTTTTCCATTAATTTTAAAAGTTATTTTTTTGTTCTTAATAGCTTTTCCATTACTGCTTTTTAAAGTTGCTTTAAACTTAATTATCTTAGCTTTTTTAACTTTAATATTTTTAGCTTTTAAAACATGTTTTACAATAACATTATTAACTACTTTTTCTCCTTTATATTCTGTTATAATCTTATAAGTATTTGGTATTAGATTAATTTTTAGTTTAGCATAACCTTTTTTATCCGTTTTGATTTTATAGGTTTTTTCATTAATTTTAAAGATTACAATTTCACCATCATTAGCTATTTTACCATTATCCCCATAAACACATACATTAAATGTATCATGCCCATTATAATCCATTGTTAAATCTTTGTTTAAAGTAATTCTTTTAACAATATTAACAGTATTGAATGTGATATCTTCAGTTACTGGATTAATACTGGTTATTTTATGTTTACCAACATTTAAATTAGCATTTAATTTTGCAACACCATTTGCATCTGTAATTTCATTATATTCTTTTCCATCTACAATAAATGTAACTACTGTATATACTAATGGATTTCCATTTTTATTTAAAAAAATTGCCTGAAAATCAATTCCACTATAATGAGCTCGAGTAATATTACTTGATTTAATACTATTGATTTTTTCTTTTAAAATTTTAACTTGTGTTTGTGTAGTTATGCTATTGTACTTATCACTGCCTTTAAAATCACATTTTGCTATGTAAATACCATCTGATAATTTAGCTTCAATATACGCGACACCATTAAAATTAGTAGTTGCCTCATAGAGATTATTATTTATACTTAAAATAACTTTTTCATTATCTATTGGATTATCATTAATATCACTTAGTGTTATTTTAATTTTTGAATTTTCATCATTTGTTGTAACCTCAGAAATTTCAAGTCTTGTATTGATTTTTGAAGCTTTGTTTATGACAACTTTTGTAGTATTTTCTGATGAAAAATAATTATTTCCTCCATCAAATTTAACAGTTAAATCAAAGATTCCTGCTTTTTTAAACGATGTTTGGAATATTGCTCTACCATTTACAACATTAACAAATTCTTTTTTATCATCCACTAAAAATGTTACAACACCTTCATTAATTAACTTATTATTTTTATCAAAAATTGTAGCTGTAATAGTTACAATTTCGTCCATATTAGCTGTTATATCATTAACCACAATATTGCTTTCATTTAAATTAGAATTACATCTTGTAAATGCTTTAATACAAGCTACTTGTGATGAATATTTATGTTCTAAATCTGGACGATCATATACGAAATCAAATAAATCTTTCCAAGTTTGACCATCTAAACTAAAGAATGATACTCCTTTATCATAGCTTAATCTTGATGCGGATACAATTTCATATATTGGAAAAGACGCATCCTTATCAGCATTAAGCTTAATTGAAATAGTGAAATTATCTCCAATTTTTAATGGGAATTCTTTTTCAAATGGAATTGTAAAGTATCCTGCTAGACTGTGTCCTCTTTGAGTTAATTTTAAATCATTATTTATATATAATGAAACTTCATAATCCTTTTCAAATTCAAATACAGTTGAAAATGCAGTTAATATATCATTTCCAATGGAAGTAAATGTGTTTTTATAATAAACAGTTTTAGATTCTGTGTATAAAAAATCAGTCATACCACCAATGTCATATTGGTAGTTTCTATTGTACCTTACTGTATCATTTAATATAAATGTAAATGCAGAATTATCTATACCCACTCCATAGACTACTGGGTCATAGTAAGAAACATAAAAATATCCATTATCTCCCCAATCAGAACCCCAACTATTTTTTACAATCCATGCACCATTAGTTGCTGCCATATTACCCATTGGAAAGTTATTTTTATCGTAGTTATCATCCCAACCAACAATACAAACAGCATGATTTGCATAAGCTTTAGTGGATAATGTGTAGAAGTGTGCACTTTTATCTTTATTAAAAACAAGAGGATTACTATCATCCATATAAATAGTTACACCAACAGCTCCATAATCTAAAATAGCTTTTTTAATAGCATTATTATCTAGCGCATTGGTACGTGTAGGTAAATAATATACATTTTGAACATGCATAACAGCATCTAAAAGAGTAGATAATGTTGAATAATCATCGTATTTATCATCACTTTCTAAAACAGGACCAATCCAACTAATTAAATTACCCCACATCATTTCAGAATGACCTCCATTATTAGTATCATAATCCCAACCATATGCAGAGTATTTTTCAATTAGATTTTTAATATTTTCTTCAGATAAGTCCATACTTTTACCAGTAGCTTTTAGAATACATGATTCTAAAGCTGCTAATGGACCAAAAGCCCAACAATTTCCACCTGCCATTTGATTACGTATGGGAGTTGAATAACCTTCTTCAACTAAATTATATTTAGATGGTAAAACTCCATTATATGAAGAATTATATTTCATTAATTCATAATTTGAATTATATCCAATATCATAATTATATTTATCTTGAGAATGGATTATATTATCAATTAAAGCAGAACTTCTACCAAATGTTACATTAGTTAAATTTAATTTGTTTGCATTTGAAAATATTGTTCCACCAATTCTTGTTGCCGTACTTTCATCAAAAGAAGTGTCTTTAATAATAACAGATGTACAGTTGTCAATGAATAATGCTCCACCATCACGTGCTTGACTTTGAATAATATTAACATTTTTAATTGTTACATTTCCATACATATCATAAATAGTTCCACCATCAAATTTTGCAAAGTTATTTGTGAAATTTACGTTTTCAATTATTAAATTAGAGTTTAGATTACAAATAGCTCCTCCAAAATCAGCATGTCCATTAGCAAAATTAGCATTTTTAATAGCTAAATTTGTAACTTTAGAATAAATTGCACCACCTGCATCATCATCAGCACGGTAATTTTCAAAAATACAATTTTCAATAGTTATGTTTCCACCATCTGTCGCTAAAACACCGCCATAAAGACCAGATGAAGAATTATAAAATTTAGAATTTTTAATTATGGTATTTCCATTTTTATGATAAATAGATCCTCCATAAACTGCAGTATTATTGATAAATAAACAATTATTTAATTTTAGATAAGATGGCATAGAAAATGCTGCATAATAATTAGACCCTGGAGAATAAATAGCTCCTCCAAATGAATTATTATATCCTAAGTTTGCATGAATATCAACACCATGATTGTTTATAAAAGCAACATTTGTTCCATCTAATGTTCCTCTGTTTTCAATGGTTGCATGATTAAAAGTCATATTACTAACAAATAATCTAGCTAAATCTGGAATTTTAATAGCTATACTTGCATTACCTACATATTTAATGATAGTATTTTCCATACTTTGTCCAATGAAGGTTACCTGAGTTGCAGAGGTAATTGAAACACCATCATTAGAATATACTGTACATGGACTATTTATTTCATAAACACCATCTGCAAAATAAGCTGTTACACCATATGGCAATCTTTCATCCCTAAGATATTTGTAAGGATTATTCTTAGATCCATCTCCATCAACATTAGCAGATGCATTAAAGTAATAAACAGGGTTACTATCCTTTAATTTCTCATTTTCATCATCATTATACAAGTTAACATCTTTAACATTATCTATCGTTTCAATATCGCCTACAGTATCAATATTTTCTGCACTGAGTGGTGAGATTGACACTGAAAATAATATTAAAAAAAAGTATAGGAATATTTTAATATCTTTCATTTAAAAACCTCAAGTACATATTTTTTGTTGTTTTTAATCATTTAAAAAGTTTTGGATAACCTAAATTAATTAATATGATAAATAAGTAAAAAATTATTACTAAATCATTTATTTAAAAAAAGTTGTAAATAGAGAAAATCCCTATTTTTTGACAATGATTGAATTTTTAACACTAGATTTAACATATTTAGAGCAAATATTGTATTTTCCTACCTTAAAGTTTTTAAGATATATTGTTGCTATGCCTTTTTTATTAGTTTTTGCAGTATAAATTTTACCTTTAACTTTAAATGTAATTTTTTTACCAATAATGGCTTTTTTATTAGTATTTTTAAGAGTTGCAGAAAATTTAATTGTTTTAGATTTTTTTACAACAATGTTTTTAGCTTTTAAAACAGGATTTACTACAATGTTATTAAATACTCTTTCTCCCTTATAGGAGGTTATTATTTTATATTTATTTGGAATAAGATTGATTTTAAGTTTTGCATATCCATTCTTATCTGTTTTAACATTAAAAGTATTTTTTCCAATTTTAAAACTAATTACCTCACCACCATGAGAAATTTTTCCATTATCCCCATAAATTCTCACATTAAAAGTATTTCCACTATTATAATCCATAATTAAATCTCTATTTAATGTAATTCTTTTAAAGATTTTTACATTTCTAGTTAAATTTTCATTAGTAAGTGGATTAATAATTTTAACTTCATATGCACCTACAGATAATTTTATATCAAATTTAGCAATACCATTAATATCTGTAACTGTTAAATACTCTTTTTTATTAATAATGAAACTAACAACCGTATTTGCTAAAGTATTACCTTCACTATCTAAAAATCTTGCTTGAAAATCACTGGCTTTAATCGTTGATGTGACATTTATTTTTGAGTAAACCTTATTCACATTATACTTTTTATCTCCATCAAAGACACTTAAAACATTATATGAACCAACAGCTAGTGAACTAATATCAATTTCAACAAGACCGTTTTTATCTGTTAATTTTGAATATTTAACTTTATTTATAAATACATTAATTTTTTGATTAGAAATTGGATTAGAATTGTTATCTAATAATAATGCTGAAAATTTTTCAAAACCACCATAGTACTTATAAATATTATCCGCAACTAATATTAACTTTGAATTTGACTTGGAAATGTTAACAAAAGAAGAATTTGAAACTTTATTATACTTATCATCACCATCATATTTAACATTAAATAAATAGTTTCCAACACCTAATCCACTAATATTAAACTTTACAATACCCTTATCTGCAATAGAATTATACACCTTAGAATTTAACATTAAAGAAATTTTACCATTAATATCACTTGGAATTTTAACATTAATAATTAGATTTTCACCTTCAACAATATTTTCACATTCAACTATTAAAGAAGTGTTGATTTTATTAACCTTGAATTTTGATGAAGTTTTTGATGCAGAATATATTCCATCACCTTTAAATTCTCCAAATATACCGTACTCACCAGCTTTAAATTTATCAGAGATGTTTAGTGAACCTTTACCATTTTTAATATTTAAAATGTAACTTTTATTGTTAATTTTAATATTAACTATTGCATTACTTAAGTTTCCTAAAATCGCCTTAACAGTTAAATCATCACCAACATTAATATCTTGAGTAAAAATTCTTAAATTTAAATCAGGACTAGCTACATTAACTATTTTACTAAGTGTTTTTTGATTATACAAATTATTTCCCATGAATTTTGCTTTAATTGTATAATTTCCTGGTTTTAAATCAGATATTTTTAATAACTCACCATTAGTAACGTGTTTTTTACCAGCAACTTCAACATTAACTGGTAAAATCAAATTTTCTCCAATTATATTAGTTAATTTAATAGCTATTTTTAAATCATCACCATAAGATATATTATTTGAAATAATTTCTAAAAATAAATCCTCTTTATCTAATGTTAGCATTTTAAAAATGCTAGAAATATTATAATAATCATTTGATTTATATATAGCTAAAATATTATGATTTCCACTTTTTAAATAAACTTTAAGATTAGCTACTCCATTTATAACTTTTTCTGTATAATCCTTACCATCAACATTAAAATTTACAATACCCATATTTACAGCTTTATTATTTTGATCTTTAATATTAACTAGAATATTTGTTGAATTGAGAGATGTAATAGCTATTGTTGTATTTAATATGTCTTTTGAAGCTGTTGTAAATGCTTTAATACAAGCAACTTGTGATGAATATTTATGACCATAAGATTCATTTACAAAATAATCATATAAATCATGCCAATTTTTACCATCATAACTAAAAAATGAAACTCCCGGTGTATAAAAACACCTACTTGATGAAACTTTTTCACAAATAGGAAAACTTGCAAATCCATTATTATTATGAATTTTAAGAGATATCTTAAAAACGTCGCCTAGTTTAAGAGGAATTAATTCTTTTAAATGTATAGTATGATAGCCTGCAAGTGATGTAGCGTTTTGAGATAATTTAACTACATCATTTACAATAATATCAGCTTCCCATTCGGTTGTTGTATTAAAATATGTTGAAAACGCAGCTAAAACATCATTACCTGTTGATGTAAACTGATTTTGATAGTATATTGTATTATATCCTGTTACAAAGTAATCAGTTTTACCACAAATATCATATTGATAATTTTTATTAAATCTGATTGTATCATTAAAAATAATTGCAAAGGTATTTTCATGATCATTTAATTTAGCTAAACTTGTATCATAATAAGATACATATCCGAAACCTGAATCTCCCCATCTTTTTCCATAACTGTTTTTAACAATCCATGCTCCATTTCCAGGCGGAGTCAATCTAAAATTACTTTTAGAGTAATTATCATCCCATCCAATAATTGTAATTGCGTGATTTCTACTTTCATTACCATTATAATAATAAGAAGCCTGATTCATGTACTGGGTTGAAAACTTCATACATATCTCAGAAGCAACAGCACCATACTCCATTATAGCCTTTTTAATCATATCATTATCATTGTAAGATTTTCTCTCTAAAAACAAAATATTTTGAACATGAACAACACTATTTAAAACAGGCGATATAACATCCCACTCATCACTAGGATCAGAAGTCTCATTAACAGGTCCTAACCAACTTAATAGATATCCAAGTGAAAAGGAATATAAACCACCATTATTTGTTTCATAAGGCCAACCATAATCTGAAAATATTTGAGCAATATTTTTTAAGTTACCTTCTGATAAATCAAATTCTTTTCCAGTCGCTTTCATAATAGTTGATTCTAAAGTAGCTATTGTAGCAAAAGCCCAACAATTACCACTATTACCCTGTTCTTTAACAGATGAAACATGATTCTTATCACGTAAATCATATTTAGAAGGTAACACTCCTTTATAATCTGATTTATATTTAATCATTTCATAATTTTCATTTCCAATAAATATTTCAAACAAATCACTTTGATAAATATCATCATTTTCATCTGCTTTATTTCCAATATATGTGCAATTATCAATTGAATTTTTTAAATTAACAAAAGCAAAAATAGCTCCAGCTTGATAAAAAGCTTTATTATTGTTAAATTTAGAATTTAATACTTCAAACTTTGTTAAATTATCAGCAAAGATAGCTCCACCATATTTTGCAAAGTTTTCATTGAAATTAGAATCTTTAACAGTTAAATTTCCATACATTGCATAAATAGAACCTCCTTGATAACTAGCATTATTTTTATTGGCATTAATTTTATCAATTACAACACTAGAGTTTAAAGAAGTTATGGCAGGACCAAATGACGATTTACAATTTGTTAAATTACTATATTTAATATCAGATTTTGAATTCATTAAATAAATAGCACCACCTGCATCATATTCAGAATATGAATCCTCAAATACAGAATTTATAATTGTTAAATTAGACTTATTAATAGCTGCAATACCCCCACCAAACTGTTTAGCATGATTATTTATGAATTTAGAATTTGAAATAACTACACTAGAACAATTAATATAAATTGCTCCACCATATTCCGCATAATTATTCTTAAATATGCAATTATCAAATCTTATTTGAAATGAAGATGAAGATTGATTAAAAATATTCCATAATTCATCATAAAATGATGATGAAGATGAACCTACTATTTTAATAGCTCCACCATATGAATTTCCATAATTATCTTCAATATTGCTTATACTTCCCTCAAAAATAGTATTATTAGCTATCATTCCATTTTGAACTTTAATATTCGCTCCTTTAAGAGTTATATTTTTTAACACAAGTGTAGAACTTGTTTCTAAAAAATTACCAGAACCTGTGTAATGGATTACTGTTGTTTTAGGATTACTTCCAATTATATTCATTTCAGATGATAAAAATCCTGATGAATATGGTTTAGAATTAATTGTATAGATTCCAGGAGCAAAATAATAATTAGAATAACCACTAAGCCTTCCAGAATTTAAATATTTATATGGACTAGATTGGCTTCCTGACCCATCACTTTGTGCAGATGCGTCAAAATAGACACTAAAACCACTACTAACTATATTATCACCATTATTTTGCAAATCCTGTGATAGGGTAACATTTTCATCAACATCATTTGCAAAACTAAACGGAACTGTAATTAAAAATAAAAATAAAAGAAATACTAAAATTTTATTATATTTAAACAATCTTTCACTCAAGTACATAGTTTATTTTTAATTATCTCATATTATAAATATTTAGTCATACCAAAATAATTTGAATTAAATATATAAAATAAAAAAATTAAATTAAGACTAATGAAAATTGAAGAAATAGAACATCATGATTTAAAAAATTATATCAATGCAATTTATTTACATGGTGAAAATAAAAATAAAGAAGCTATTGAAAAAACTGAAGAACAAATTAAAGAATATTTGAATAGTCACGAATTTATCATTTCAATTGAGAATAAAAAACCTATTAAGATTCCTTATGGACTTATTGAAGATGAAAAATACGTTGTTCCAATTTATACTGATTTAAAAGAATATGAAAAAGGATTGGAATATTATTCTTTAAATGAAATGGGTGAAAATAAGGATTATGAAATAAAAAAATTATGTGAATATAAAAAAATAAATGAAGATCCTAATTTTTTAGGATACTTAATTAATATGGCTAGTGTTAGTTATATTACTCTTCTTTAAGTAATTCGTCCTGAATTTGAATAGCAATTTCCATAAATCTGCTTGTAACAAGTCCTTCTGGGTCTAAAGTTACAACAACACCATCTTTATTCGGTGAATCTGAAACTTTTTCTGTTAATGGTAAATCACCCAAGTAAGTAATTTCCATTTCTTCTGCGAAAGCCTTTCCATCTCCTTCACCAAATATGTGAAGTTTTTCACCACAATGTGGACAATTATAATATGCCATATTTTCAATCAAACCAATTTTATCCACATTCATCATGTTAACCATCTTAACACATTTTAAAACATCTTCTTGAGATACTACATTAGGAGTAGTTACCATAATAACTGAATCAATGTCTGTAATAGTTTGTAGAACAGTCAAGGGTTCATCTCCAGTTCCAGGAGGATTATCTATGATTAAAAAATCAAGTGAACCCCAAGCTACATCTGCAATTAATTGCTTAATAGAACCTGTCTTTTGAGGTCCTCTCCAAATAATAGGTGTGTCAATACTATCTAACATGAAAGCCATTGACATTACTTTAAGACCACTAGGTGCCACAACAGGAATCATTGCATGATCTTCATTAATAAATAACTCTTCTCCTTCTAAACCTAACATTTTAGGAATATTAGGACCATGAATATCAGCATCTAAAATTCCAGTTTTAAAACCTAATTTTTGTAAAGTTTCAGCAAGATTAGCAGCAACAGTAGATTTTCCTACTCCTCCTTTTCCACTCATAACAGCTATTTTATGTTTAATTTGACCTAGATTTCTAGATAATTTAATTTCTTGTTCAATCATTTGTTTTTGTTGTTCCGGAGTCATATCTCCTCCGTGACCATGGTGTCCATGAGCATGTTCAGCCATTTTCTCTCCTCCAATAAATTTAATTAAATTTTTTACTAACTTCTTCAACAGCAAGTACTAATGGATCTGTAACCATTGATACAGGTGGCGCATAAGCAAATTCCATATTACTTAATTCAAAACAGGTCAGCTCTTCAGTAATAGCTAATGTCATTGTATCAATTCTCTCAGCTACCCTTTCTTCAGCTATTATCTGGCAACCAATAATTACACCTTCACTGTCACAAATAACTTTAATATCCATAGGTTTTGCATTAGGGTAATAACGAGCTCTAGTTAATGCTTCAACTTTTTGAACAACAGGTCGAATATTATTCTGTTGAGCAAAACTAGATGTAAATCCAACAGCTCCAAATTCTAATTTGCCCACTTTAGACACCATTGAATTTAAAACTGGATTAAATTTAGATTTTTTACCAGTAATAGTGCGAGCTAATGTTTTAGATTGTCTAACAGCAGTAGTTCCTAAATGACTAATTGTATTAGAACCTAATATTAAATCAGTTGATTCAACACAGTCCCCAACTGCATAAATATCTTCAACAGATGTTTCCATTTTATCATTAACAATAATAGCCCACCTGCCAACATCACAACCAGCCATTTTAGCTAATTCTAATTCAGGTCTTACACCAGTAGCTAATATAACCATTTCAGCGTCTACTGCATCATCATTTCCAAAACAAGCTTTTTCTACTTTATTTTCACCAATGAGTTTTGTAATCGGATGACCTAAAATAACATCAATACCTTCCATCTCCAAATATCTAACAATAATATCAGACATGTCTTTATCAAGAGATCTAGGTACTACCTGAGGCATCATTTCAGTTAAGGTAACCTTTAAGCCAAGTTCTTTAAGTGCAAATGCAATTTCAATACCAATTAAACCAGCACCAGTAACTAAAGCACTTTCAATATTTTTAGCATATTCTTGAACTTTGACACCATCAGCGATATTTCTAATCTGAAAAACACCTTCCAAGTCTAAACCATCCATTGGAGGCCTAAATGGATTTCCACCAGTAGCAAAAACTAATTTATCATAATCAATTACAATTTTTTCATTATCTTTATCATAAGTAACAGTTTTATTATCACTATCCACTGCAGTAACTTCAGCTCCTATAATAACATCAATATCTTTGTTCTTATAATCCTCAGGAGTTCTCATAATAATATCATCAAAAGAGCTAATCGTTCCAGATAATACATAAGGAATAGCACATGGCGAATATGCAACCTTATCGTCCCTTGTAAGAACCATAATTTCTATTTTTTTATTTATTTCGCGAATATTAGAAGCTGTAGAAATACCTCCAGCTCCTCCTCCAACAATTACTACTTTCATTATAACAAAACCCAAAATTTAAGATTTATAACATTATACATATTTAATAAAAGAAATATAAAAAAGTAACTATAAATAATAAGGTTGTAAAATGAAAGAAATTGAATTTAATTTAGATGAAAATCCTTTTATAAACTTCCAATCATCAAGATACACAATGTCCGCTAAAATTAATGTTGAAAAGTTATGGAAGTATTCAAAAAACAATAACAAATCGTTTTTTATTTTATCATTAGGATGTTTGATAAATGCTGTTAATTCAGTTCCTCAACTTAAAAGAAGAATTCATAATAATAAAGTAATTGAATATGATTATTTAGATGGAGTTTCTCCAATAATGGATAAAAACACTAATGTTTACAGAGAAATGAGAGTTGATGCTCCATATGAAGACATTCTAGAATGGCATGATTATGTTAAAAACTTATCTAAAGAAATTTTAAGTGGTAAAAAGGAAGGATTTGCATTAGACCTTGAAAAACGTGATGAAACTAACATTGCAAACTTTTCATGCATCCCATGGGTTGATTTTGAATCAATGACATCATGTATCGCTAGTGGAAATCAAATTCAACCTTTAATCACATGGGGAAAAGTCAATGAAAGCTATGATATTACTGTAAGCATTTGTGTTAGCCATATTTTTGTAAATGGTTATGAACTTGGATTATTTTATAAAAATGCACAGGACAATTTCAGTCATCTACCTTAGATTCAATATCAGTACTTTCTAATTTAAAAATTACTGGCCTTAAACCATCATTACAACTAACAATAGCTACTCCAGGTGTTTTAATCCAATCATTATAATACCAAACTTCATTTGCTCCATGTGCTAATGCGAAAACATATTGATAAACTGCTTTCCATGCTTCATCACAAAATTTTTCTGGTTTTGCATAGTCTGCATAAAATATTTGACCTTCTTCCATTAAAGGACATGTTGATAATCCTTCAATTCCATATTCTTTTGCTAAATCTTCTTGAAAAGTAGTTTTTAAAATAGTTATTTTAACCTTTTTCATGATTAAAAATTGATTTAATGTATAATTAAATTTTTCTATAATGATTAATTTAAAAAAGAATAAAAAAAATAGAAATTAATCTATTTTTTAAATTTTAAAATTTTAGGCACAAAAACAGAAATTAAAGCTAATAAAATCAATAATACTGGATTACCAGTAGCTGGTTCAATACTTGTTTTTTCTATTTTTTCAACTGATTTAATATCAGAATGTTCTTTATTATTTGATTCAACAGTGACACTTTCATTAGTAGTGACATTAACAGAAGATCCATTAATATTAACAGCAACTACATTAGTATAAGTGCCTGGAGCAGAAACTCTAAAAGTAAGAGTTAATTTAGCAGTTTCTCCATGTTTTAAATCGCCAATATTCCAAATAGCTTTTTTACTATTAAATGTTCCTTTGGAAGCTTTAGCAGAAATTAAATTAAGTCCATTTATTAAAACTTCTTTTACAGAAACATCATGGAATAGCGGACCATCATTACCAACAGTTATAACAAATACAACTAGATCATTAACTTTAACACTTTTATTTTGTGCAATTTTTTTAATCCAGATATTTGTTTTAACTAATTTGACTTTAAAAGAATTAGTTGCATTAGATGAATAAATATTTTCATTACCTTCAAATCTAGCAGTAACATCATATTTTCCAATGTACAAGTTATTTATTCTTAAAGTGCCTATACCATTTACTACATTTACATTGTAATTAGTACCGCCAACAGTAATAATTGCAGTTCCATTTAATTTATTGCCAAATTCATCTGTTAATTTAACATTTACATTAACTGGTTTATTATAATCAACATCCCCTACATTAATAGTTAAGTTAGGATGTATTTTAAGTACTTTAAATGTGATTGAATTTTTAGATGAATTAATATTATTGTTACCCCCATATGAAACATTTGCTTCATGTAATCCACTATTTAAACCTGTAATATTAAAATAACCTACACCGTTAATTACATTAACATTGAAGTTTTGGCACTGTCAATTTGTTAGCTCTTGGTCATATTTTTTTAGTTTTTTTCTTTTTCTTTGATTTTTTTTGTGTTTTATGTTGTGTTTGTGAAAAGATTTAAATATTAGTTGTTGTTTTCTTGTTGTGATGGGTTTTAATACTAGTTTTTTGCGTTTTTTATTTCTTTTTAAATCTTTCTAATTTTTGATTAACTGGTTGATTTTTTTCTTAAATTATTTTTACCATATTTTTGTAATTATATTCTTAATTTAAGCTATAATAAGTTTTATATAGGTTGGAAGACAAATATTTATACATGAAACCAAAAAACAAATGCCTTCCATATCTTATTTTGGATGGCAACCAATATATATTTAACTATTCGAATGTTGATCTTGTTAGAAAAAATGATGATGAAAGAGTGCAATGTAGTTTTGGTGAGAATACTGTTCAATTTTTTTTGTATATCGATGGTATTCTTGATGAAGATTGCGTTATTAACAAAGATGGGGTTATTGAGTATCATGATCCTCATTGTAAGCATTGTTTTTCTCATGATGTTATTAAAAAATCTTATAATCGGCGTAAAATTTATTTAGAAAATGGAGTTAGTGTTATTATTAAAGTCAAGCGATATCTTTGTAAGAAATGTAGAAAATATAGTCAAGTAAGGCTTAATGGAATTTATGAAGATTTCTGTAATTTTTCAACTAAAATGAAAAACAAGGCAATTGAGTTGCGAAAAAGAGGTTGGGATTCATTAAGAAATCTTTCTTGGACATTTAATGTTTTTAATAGCATTAATATGTC
>NZ_LWMU01000055.1 GCF_001639275.1 Methanobrevibacter oralis | reverse complement strand
TCACAACAAGAAAAACAACAACTAATATTTAAATCTTTTCACAAACACAACAGAAAACACAAAAAGAATCAAAGAAAAATAAAAAAAACTAAAAAATATGTCAAAGAGCTAACAAATTGACAGTCCCGATATAAAAAAGAAATTTTAAGTAAATGAAATTTAAATAAGTAAAATTCCAATAATAGCTCCCGTAATTGTAGCTAATAAATTAACATGCTCATTATTTAACATGTTTCTTCTCTCAAAAATAGCTCCTAAGAAACTATCCATAAAACAACCAATAGTTCCAGAAACTGCAGACACTAAAATAGCAGAAAAAGGATTTTCAAGAATGCCTAATATAAAAGCACAAACTCCTATTATAACTGCACCAAAAATTCCAACAGAAGTTCCTAAAAAAGACACGGCTCCGTTTGTTCCTGGATCTACTTTTTGAAATGTAGTAATTAAACGAGGTTGATGTAATACCCCAATTTCTGAAGCGAGAGTATCTGCAGTTGCAGTAGCTATTGCTCCAATGAAACCTCCAACAAATGGCAAATAATATCCTCCAAATGCTGCCATCATGCATGCAACAATACCATTTGATATAACATTCTTAGAAGTTCTTCTACCTTCAAATTCTCCTAAAGAACGTTTATAAGTTTTAGAGTATCTAGTAGCAAGTAAAGATAAAAGTAAAAAAATCAATATAAGCAATAACCAATTAATCCCTGCTGAAAAGATAATCACTATTCCCATGATAATCATGACCAAAGAGCCTAGAAAATCAAGTGCTTTTCTTTTGTATGTGATAAAACCTAAAATAAATAATACAATCACATAACCCCAATTTATCATTAATTGTTCCATTGTTATCACTTAAAGAAAATTCCTGTTAGATATATTATATAAAACAATAAGTATATAAAACTTAATTTAAAAGAGAGTATACTATTAAAAAAATGGATTATGTAAAAATAATATATAAAATAAAAAAAGAGAAGTTAAAGTAATTAATTGATTACTTTACTTTTAATAATCTCCACTCTTTTGAGAGGATAGATTTTTTTAGCATTATGGTAAATTTCAGAACCTAGTTTACCATTAACAACTGTTTTAATCAATTCATCGAAAGTTTTTTCAGCAGCATTTTCCTTAATTAAATCTTCAATAACTTGTCTCATGTATTTTTGTTGAGAAGATTTAGCTCTTCTTACAGTTACTGCAAGCACATGAAGTTTAATTTTTTTATCATCTTTAGTTTTAACTATTGCAGATGCATCAATTCTAGAAGTTCCCCTTCTAATCATACTTCTTACATAATCAGTAGTAGTTTTATGACCAGTAAATTTAGTATTAGCAACATTACCTGCTACATTATCAATTTCAAACCTAAGTTTTATGTATTGTTTTGAGAAATCACCACTTAATTCCCTCATAGTAACCTCTACTCCCCTTCCAATGAGAAGTTCAGAATCTCTTGCTGGAGTTTCTCCAATTTCTTTATCTTCAAAATTCACTGGTGTTTTAATTGTATACCAAGATTTTTCTTTCCATGTATCACGTACTCTACGCCTTGCTTTTGCTTTTGCCATTCTATCAACCGTTTTTAAAAAATTTTTTTATGAATATATTATCAAATATAGCTACCACTATTAAATTTTTATAAAAATGTCTTAAAATACTGTATTTATAAAAAATTACCTAAAATAGACTATAAAATAAAATTATAATAGATTATACTTATATAATCTTTTATTAAACTATTGTGAATTTAATTCACTTTATTTAAAGAATAATTTGTTAATTAAGTTTTATATTATTAAAACCCGCCCATAAAGGTTACTACTACATATTTTATTCATCTTATATAAATATTATCAAAAAAACCATGTGCGAAATATTTTGTTTTAACTCTGATAAACCACAAAAAATAAACAATTATTCGGTGTTTTTATAATCATAGAAAAAAACATTGACTATTGATAAAGAACCTATCAAAGCTAATTGCAGTGAATATTTAAATAATATATTAACCCAATCATATGTTGGACAAATATTTTTGCTCATATAAAATTAGCACCCATAGGTCAAGTAATTTTACCAAATTGTCATCCTTTCACAAAACTAGATAATAAATAATAGAACATGGGTTCTTATTCATAGTGGAATCATATTTGAAAGTTCATTACTTAAAAATTATGAAAACATAATAAATAAAAATACAGATTCCGAAAAAATAATACATTACATAATTGATAAAGTAAATGAATTTGAAAATGAAAAAGGATAACATGTAAAGAACATATAAACTTATTAACTGATATACTCAAAGAATCATCAAAGAATAATAAGTTAAACATAATGATTACGATGAAGAAGTTTATATGTGTCCATACTAATCAAAAAAAAATTCCTTTATTATTTAATAAATGATAAAGGAATTCTAATAACTACAAGTCCCTAACAACAGGAAAAGATTGGAAAGAATTAGAATTAACCTATTATTCTGTAAAAGATGGTAAACTTTTATATAAAAGTAAAAAACATGAAAAGGAATTCATGGACAAAATAATTAAATCAATTAATAATAAGGGAAAAAATGAATTTAAATTTGAATAATCTTAAATCATTAACAACGGAAGAAATAATGGCTAGTAGCTTTGGAATTGAATGGGAAGGTTTAAGAACAACAAGTAATGGCCATTTATCATTGACTCCACATCCAAAAAGGTTTGGAGATAAATTAAAAAATCCAATCGTTACAACAGATTTTTCAGAAAGTCAACTTGAGATAATAACAGAAGCTTATGATAGTGTTGATGAAGCATTTGATATGTTTTCAATAATTTCAGATCTGATAAATATTAATCTTAAAAAAGACGAATATATTTGGTTTCAATCAATACCCTGTATACTTCCAAAAGCTGATAAAATTCCAATAGCTAAGTATAGTATTGAAGGAATAAACTCTGAAATATATCGAAAAGAATTAGCTAAAAAATACGGTTTCAAAAAACAAATGATTTCAGGAGTACATTTTAATTTTTCATTTAAAGAATCTAGTATTGAAAAGTTATACGAACTTTTTGGAAAAAATATGACTTATAAAGAATTTAAAGATGAAATATACTTAAAATTATCTCGGAATTATCTAAGATATTGTTGGATTATAATTTATTTGACTGGATGTTCTGTTGGTTGTCATGAAACATTTACAAAAGATTGTATCAAATTAACAGATTGTGAAGATGGATACGGCGGACATTACACCACAAAAGGCCCTTCTCTTAGAAACTCCTCAATAGGATATAAAAATTTAATAAAACTTTATCCTAGCTATAAAAATGTTTTAAGTTTTACAGATGATTTAAAAAGTTATTTAAAAAAAGGAGTATTAATTCAAGCCAAAGAATTATACGCACAAATTAGATTAAAACCAAAAGATCCTCAAAATATGATCACCTCTTTAATAAATGACGGAATTCAATATGTAGAAATAAGAACCCTTGATATAAATCCATTTTATAAATGCGGATTAATAAAACACGATATGAAATTTTTACACATATTTTTAATTTATATGTTAATTAAAGATGAAAGTGAATACGAAAATTGGCAAGAAGAAGCTATACTTAACGAAGAAAATACTGCTGAAAAAGCATATGATAGCTCTATGAGATTAATTAAAGATGGATCTGAGATAATTCTTAAAGATTGGGCATTAGAATTAATTAATGAAATGTATATAATGTGTGAAGAATTGGGTATTAAAAAAGAAAAAACACTTGACTTAATGTATAATCGAATAAAAAATCCCTCCCTAACCTATGGACAACGTTTAATCAAATTAGTTGAAAAAAATGGTTTTATAAATACCCATGTTGAATTATCTAAAAATAATAAAAAAGCTAGTAAAACTTTTGTTGAAACAACAGATTTAAGTGAAATTAAAGAAATTAAAAAAATGTACTATAAATGCGCTACCTGCAATTAAGCACAATTTTTTTATTTTTTCATAAAGTTATAATGATCAATATACCTTTTTAAAACTTCATCAATAGGCCCTTCATCTGTTACCAGTTTAATACCCATTTCATCGGCTTTAACTTTAGATTTAAATCCATATTGAATAGAAATCACAACTTGACAATCTTCGCACACCTTTAGAACTTTACTTCCTTGATGTTTTGAATCTTTACTAATAGCTATTTTTCTAGATTCTACAAATTTCAATTCTTTTTCATAATCATATATATAAACAGAACTTCCTTTTCCAAGATGTAAATCTACATTTTCACCATCAGAAGATACAATTGCTATTCTCATATTAATCCCTCACCTTTTTAATTATACGAGCAACATTAGCCCCAAATAAACGTATTGTTTCAATGCCTTCAATATCATCTAAGGCATTGTTTTCATGACCTGCAAAAACCATGTTCCAATAAGTGCTTCCAGCAACAATCATATTATTAATTGGAAAAAACATTGTCATTTCTTGGAGAGTTAATGTTTGTCCACCTCGCCTTGCTACAGCTATCGGACCTCCAACCATCCATTCTAAAAATTTAGTAGTGCCTCTTGAAACTTTACCTATTCTTTGAAGAGCAGACATAATATCCCCACGTGCAGTTCCAAAATAAACTGGTGCAGCAGGTATGAATCCATCTGCATTTTTTATTTTTTCAATTATTTCATCTAATCCATCACTTAAAACACAATTCCCCTCATCTACACATTTATTACATGCAATACATGAAAGAATATTTTTACCTCGTAAGCTGATAATTTCAGTTTCAACAGAATTTTTTTCAATTTCTTCAGCACATACTTCTAAAATATCTTGAGTATTTGAGTTTAGTCTTGGACTCCCATTTAATAGAATAACCTTTGCCATATTTACCAACTTATACTTCAGCACCATCTAATGCATGGCTACAAATACAATCTAATGAATCATCAACATTTTTAATAAAATTATATATTAACTCAAGTAGATCACTTTCTCTTTTTTTAACTATTTCAAAAACTTCATCAATTGTTAAATTATTCTCAGATATTCCAGAAGCATAATTAGAAACAATGCATATTGAATTATAACACATTTCCCTTTCACGAGCAAGTACTACTTCTGGAAGGCCAGTCATGCCCACTAAATCACCTCCAATCATTTTAAACATCTTAATCTCGGCAGGTGTTTCAAAACGAGGCCCCTCAGTACAAACATAAGTTCCACCTAAAATAACCCTTCCAGATTTATTTAAAATTGATTTTAAATAGCTACAATAAGGTTCAGTTACATCTACATGGACAACTTTATCCTCATAAAATGTTTTAACACGATTTTGAGAAAAATCTAAAAAATCATCAGGAATAACAAAAGAACCAGGGGGCATATCTAAATTCATAGACCCCACAGAATTAGTAGCAATGATCTTTGTAACTCCAAGATTTTTCAGTGCATCTATATTAGCTCTGAAATTAATCTTATGAGGAGGAATACAATGGCCTGAAGCATGACGAGGAAGAAAAGCTACTTTTTTTGAAAAAATATCCAATATTGATACTTCCACATTCCCATAATCCGTTTTAACTACTCTTTTTTCACAATTATCTGCTTTTTGAGTAATTTCGTATACTCCACTACCTCCAATAATACCTATCATTAAATCATCCTTTTGTAACAGCTAATGGTTTAACCTTAGCAACGAGTTTTGCTATTCCAGTATTGTCAGATATTTTAACAACACTATCCACATCTTTATAAGCATCTGGCGCTTCTTCGGCTATTACATTTTTACTGGTAGCTTTGATTTTAATTCCTCTATCAGATAAATCTTTTTCAATATCTTCAGCAGAATAATCTTTTTTAGCTTGAGATCTTGAAAGAACCCGACCTGCACCATGAGCAGTTGAACCAAAAGTTTCCCTCATAGCTACTTCAGTACCATGCAAAACATATGATGCAGTTCCCATTGTACCTGGAATTAATACTGGTTGACCAACTTCTCGGTATTTTTCAGGAACTTCGATTCTACCTGGTCCAAAAGCACGAGTTGCTCCTTTTCTATGAACTACTAAATCACTTACACGACCATCAATTTCATGAGTTTCTTCCTTTGCAATATTATGAGCAACATCATAAACAATTCGCATGTCCATGTCTTTTGCAGATTTACCTAAAACCTCTTCAAAAGTTTCACGAATCCAATGAGTCATCATTTGTCTATTAGCCCATGCATAATTAGCTGCAGCATACATGGCTTTTAAATAATCTTGAGCTTCACGAGTATCAAGTGGAGCACAAGCTAATTGTCTGTCCTCCAGATTAATTTTATAATTTTTATAAGCTTTATCCATCAATCTTAAATAATCAGAACATACCTGATGTCCACAACCTCTTGAACCCGAATGAATCATGATTACAATCATTCCTTTTTCAAGACCATAAACCTTTGCTACATCCCCATTATAAATTTCATCAACAACCTGAATTTCTAAGAAATGATTTCCAGAACCTAAAGAACCTAACTGAGGAATACCTCTTTTTTTAGCCTTATCAGAAACTTTAGATGAATCAGCATCTTTAATTCTACCATTTTCCTCTAAAAATTCTAAATCTTCTTCCCAGCCATATCCATTATCAACAGCCCATTTTGCTCCATAATCCAAAACTTTATCAATTTCTCCTTCTTCAAGCTTTATTTTACCTTTACTTCCAACACCAGATGGAATATTTTTAAATAGCTTTTCAACAAGTTCATCTAATGAATCTTCAATTGAATCTATGGTAAGATTTGTTTTAATTAATCTAACACCACAATTAATGTCAAATCCAACCCCTCCAGGAGAAACAATTCCATTTTTCTTGTTAAAAGCAGCTACTCCTCCAATCGGAAACCCATACCCAAAATGAATATCAGGAAGCCCAACGGAATATTTATAAATACCAGGAAGACAAGCTATATTGACAATCTGTTGAAGTGCACCTTCTTCTAAAGCCTCAAAACTTTCATCATCAAGATATAATCTTCCAGATGCTCTCATTTTCTTATTATAAGAACCTGAAATTTCATAAACATTATCCCTAATTTTTTTTACTTCATTTTTGATTGACATAAAAATCACGATTTAATCCGTTTATTAAATAAAAATTATTTTCTAAATAAAGCTGATATTCCAGCAACTAATAAAAATAGTGCTCCAAGTACCCCTAAATGTGACGATCCAACTACAAGAAAAATTGCTGCAACAATAAACATGATCCCACAAATTTCGGTTTTTTCAGTAACATACACACTAGCGACTACCCCTATAATTGAAGCTAAAAAAGCTAAAACTGCTACAAAAGGAGCATTAAATCGTGCGAAATTTTCTATAAATAATATAAATGAACCAGAAAACAAACTGAGTAATGTACCAAAAATACCGAATATTAGTTCAAAAGTTCTAGAAGTTCTTTTAACACGCTTCATATTTATAGATATTATTTTTATTTTATATATAAATTTACAAATCAACAATAACTTGAAGTTTAACCTTATCTGAAACATCAACACTCATCAAATGATAAGTAATTGCTTTTATTTCAGATTTTCTTTCATGTTTATTCCAATCAATAGATTCTCCTTTAATATTTGCACGTAAATAATACTTTGAATCTTTTTTAATCTCTACTTTAAAATAGCTGAAAAGCATGAAATCAATTTCATGAAGAAATAGTAATTCCTCTAAATAGTCATATAAAAGTGAAACTTCATCTTCAGAAGTTATTTCAAATGTTTTTTCAATTTCCGCCTTAATATTAGATGTGTCAGAAATAATATTAAAAATAGCTAATCCTGCATTTTCAAATGCTTCATTTAAATTATTTCCATATGCATAAAATCCAATATCCGCAGTTACATCAAAATACTCAAATTTATTCATAATTCCACCACACTATTACTTTTCAAATGCTCTTTCTCTTTTATTATATATTCCGTTTTAACAATTTTAAATATAGTGATGTGATTGTGATGATATTTTCTAATAAAGATACAAGTTTAAAAGCAGATTTAAGAAAAAAAACTACAATAAAAGATGAATTAAATTTTAGTGGTTATGATATTCAAGCTTGCATGGTAATGCTTGTAGTAATTACAGTATTACTTTTATCTGTTATTTCTGTTGCAGCTCAAAATCCTAATTTCATATATTAAGATTGAACATTCATAAAAACAATGCCAAACCCTTAAGCTGCCATTAGACTACAAGCAAAACCATGCAATCTAATGTTGACAGAATAATATATTACAGGAAAATTAGATTTTATAATTTTTGGGGTTAAAACGTAAAATAATTTCTCTAGAATTTCCTCTAGCCCCTTTTCCTGTAAATTTAGTATCAATTAATCTTAAAAATTCTAACTTATCCAAAGTTCTATTAAATGTAGCATAACTAATATTCTCTTTTTCTTTTAATAAATCAAATAATTTACCGGCTGTTAAAATTTCATCAAAATTAGCAACTATTCTAAGTAATGATCTTTCAATATCTTTAAGAGACTTAATGGTTTCAGAAATATTAATAGAAACTAATGAATCAACAGCTTGATTAAAATGTTCTTCTAAAATTTCACGACTTGCATCAGCCTCAGCAATATTACCACAAGACTTTAAAAGATTAATACCAATTCTTAAATCACCTTTATCATAAGTATACATAGCTATTTTTTCTAAAATATCTTGATTTAATACAGTTGGGAAAAATCCTACATCTGCCCTTTTTTTTAGAATATCTTCCACCTCAGAATAAGTATAAGGAGGAAATGTTATTTCCTGAGGAATAAAAACAGTGTTAACATTTTTATCAAAAGCATATTTAAATTCCAAATCAGATAAAATTGCAAAAATAGAGGTTTTAACAGTAGGATACTCTTCATATGCTCTTAAAATGTCATAAAATATTTTATTAGCATTTTTACTCTGAAATAAATAATTAACATCATCCAAAGCTATTACTAATGATTTTTCATTTTTCTGAAGATATTTCATGATTTGATCATAAATTCTTGAAAATGGAACGCCAGTTTCAGGAGGCATATGGCCAAAAATTTTTTTAAATATTTGAGAGAATATTCCGAAACGAGTAGTATGTAATTGACAATTAATATAAACACAAATAACCTTTTCTGTTTTCTTTTCAACCAATTCAAAAATTTTATGAATAGCTGTTGTTTTTCCTGTTGCTGGGGAACCTAAAACAATTGAATTAGATGGTTGTCCTCCCTTCATAGCAGGCCTTATTGCCATTGCCATAGCTTCCATTTGAGTATCCCTATGATTATAATCTGGAGGCATGTAATCTGGATCAAAGGCATTTATATTTTGAAAAATTGTTTCATCATACATTAAAATATCTTCAATTCCCATTTTTTCAACTCATAAAACTTGTTAATATATTATTCTATTAAATTAACTATTTTAACGTTCTCATTTTCACATATCAAATTTATAAATTTCTCCGCATATTTAAGTTTTTTCTTCTTAAACTCATCAGCTTCAGCTAAATTTGATTGTAAGTTTGGCCTTGAGTATTTAGTTACAACATCACCAAAATCCATTCCTGCAAGCGTGATTTCGCTAGCTCCAAGTGCAACAGATAAAAACATTGCCCTATCCCCATCTGTAAAACCTCCAAAATTATATAAATTTCCACGAGGTTGAGCCTGTGTTGTTCCTAACACATTGTTAAAAAATGAAGATAATCGTGCAATTTGATCTAAATTATCACCATGTGCATGAATAGCTATATTGGCCCCCTTTAAATTAGCTAATAAAATATCATCAATATTCCCATCTAAATCAGTAGCTACAATATCCGGAGACAACCTTTCTTCAATCATTGCACTTGTAGCCCCATCAGCAGCAACCAACACATAATCATTTAAATCATATTCTGCCTTTAGCTTTTTAATATGGCTTTTAAGTGAAGGACCAGCTCCAAATACAATATATTTATCTGAAAATCCAACTATCTGAGATAAATCATCTAAAGTTAAGCATCCTTCTTGTGATAAAATCTCATCTAAAACTTTTGCAGAATTCTCATCCTCTTCACGACTGAATCCGAAGTCATCTAAAATTTCTTTATAAAATATTTCCCAAAGACCAAAGTCCATTTTCATCACTCATAGTTTAACATTGAATATATTTAGTTTGTCGCTTATGATAAATTATATTTTTGAAATCCTTTGTTGATAATTGCAAAACTGTTATTTTATTAATATATTAAAACATCTTAATAATCTTTTTAAGTTTAATATGCTGGTTAAACCGTGAATTGCCTTTAATTCTAACCTTAAATAACTGTAAAATCGTTATTATGTACATGCCAATATTGATTTCTAAAAAACCTGAATTTAATATATAATGGAATGATAACTTATGTTCATGGCTGTTAAAGTTTTTATTATCCGTGACAAAACGGAATTTTCCCAGAATGCAAAAAAATACATGCAACTCATTAAAAAAAGACACAAAGGAAAATTAGATCCTGCTAAAAATCAAATAGAAAACTACCTTGGAAATAGAATGTCTAAGGAATATAAAAAAATATCCAATCAGATATTACGCCAAAAAGATGAAGAAATCGAAAAACAAAACCAATTCCTGAAAAATTGACAGACCCCTAATATGTAATTTTCATAATCTTTAAAAATAATAAAAAATAAAATTGATACTAGATTGGAAAATATAAGCTAATCTTTTATAATACGGAGGAAATTTAATGGATGATATTTTATTAATGCTTCCTGGACCAACAACAGTGCACCCACGAGTCCTTAATGCTATGTCCAAGGCTGTTGTAAACCACAGAAGCGCTAAATTTGGTGAAATCTTAACCGAAACAACACAATTAATGAGTGAAGTTTTTCAAACTCCAAATAAATCGTATTTAATAACAGGATCTGGAACTGCTGCAATGGAAGCTGGAATTGCTAATACTGTAGCTCCTGGAGAAAAAATATTAAATGTAGTTGGTGGAAAATTTGGAGAACGTTTCATGAAAATAGCTAATGCTAATGGAATCGAAACTAAAGAGTTAGCTATTGAATGGGGAACTGCTGTATCACCTAAACAAATTGAAGAAGCATTAAATGCTGATGAAGATATTAAAGCTGTTTCTGTAATTCACAATGAAACCTCAACTGGAGTAACTGCACCTATTGAAGAAATTGGAAAAATTATGAAAAATTATGATGCATTATACATTGTAGATACAGTATCCTCCCTTGGAGGAGATAAAGTAGATGTAGAAAAATTTGGAGTTGATGTTTGTCTTACTGGATCTCAAAAATGTATTGCTGCACCCCCAGGTATGGCTGCAATTACTTTAAGCGATGATGCATGGAAAGCTGTTGATAAAGTTGAAAATAATACATATTATTTAGATATGAAAGCTATAAGGAAAAGTGGGGATAAAATACCTCCTGAAACCCCATACACACCATCCGTATCATTAGTTTATGCAATGAATGAAGCATTAAAAATAATTAAAGAAGAAGGATTAAATGAAAGAATTGCACGTCACCACAAAGCTGCTAAAGCTAGTGTAAGTGCAGTTAAAGCTTTAGGTTTAGAACTGTTTGCTGATGAAGCTGTTTCTTCAGCCACTGTTACTGCTGTTAAAATGCCAGAAGGAATTAGTGATTCTGAATTTAGAGGTACTGTACGTGGCAAATATGGTGTAGAATTAGCTGGTGGGCAAGATCATTTAAAAGGGAATATTTTCAGAATAGGACACATGGGAAATATTTCATACAAAGAATTATTACAAACCTTTGGAGCTATTGGAATGACTTTAAAAGGATTTGGAATAATTGATGATGCTGGTGCTGGTGTGGCATCAATTACAGAATCATATTTATGATTCTGCTTTTTTTCTCTTTTTTGAAAAATTATAAAAAACTACTTTTTTTCTAAAAATATTTAAAATATAATAATAAATATAATCTATAAGTAGATAGGATGTGACAAAATGACAGATAATATTAAAACAACTGTTGAAGAATTACATAAACTTATTAATGTAGACAATATCATCGGTACTCCAATTGAAACTGAAGATAAAATACTTATTCCAGTGATGAGAATGGGAGTAGCTTTTGGTGTTGGGGAAAATGTTCTAGGACAAAGTAACAATGATGTTGCTGGTGCTGGTGCTGGAGTAGAACCAATATCTATGGTTATGTTGCCTAAAAGAGGAAACGATGCTGAAGGGGTTCGTGTACTTGATTTAAGTAAAGGAACTGAAACCAACAAAGCATTATCAGATTTAGGATTAATAATTACCGATTTAGTTAAAAATTATCTAAGTAATCAACAAGGAGAATACTACAACGAAGAAGAGTATATTGAACCTGAATTCACCACTAATGAAGAAAAAGTTAATGAAGAATAAGGATTATCTTATATGTTAAACATCCTAGCAATGATTATTTTAATAATCATTCTATTTATTATTATTTTTTTATATATAGGAATTAAAATATCCATTAATTACAAAAAAACAGGACCTAAATTTGAAGGTTTTGTAAATATACTTATTTTAAAAAGAATTAAAATTTACTCAATTACACTACTTGAAGATAAAAGTGAAGATAAAGACTTTAAAAAAATCTATAAGCTATCTAAACCTTTTTTAAAAGATTTTAAAATATTTTTAAATAAATTTTTAAAATGCGTTAAAGTTGAAAGTTTAGAAAATCATGTTATATTAGGTTTAACTAGTTATTCAGATACTGTTAAATATATTGGATATATTTGGATTGTTTCATTGTTAATTAGTAACACATTTCCAAATGCAAAATTAAGTGCAGAACCTTGTTTTACTGAAGAAATTATTGATTTTAAAGGAAAAGGAAACATTAAAATAAATCTTTTAAAATTAATTAAACCGACTTTGGAACTACTTTCTAAAAAAGAAATTAGAAAATTCATAAGAGATGTTAAAAATGAATTATAAAGGGAAAAAAATCTTGAAAGACGTATTTGAGATAACTTCCAAGGAAAGAATTTCTTTTAGAGAAATCTTCGGACTAACCTTTGTTTTTAAAACATCAAAAATTAGCTATAAAAATAGTCATTTTAATGGCGAAGTCAAAGCAATTGGGATTATTTATAAAGAAAATGAAGATTATTTCTTTGCACCATTTGAAAAAGAAAATAATCTTGATTTAATAGCAAAAGAGTATGTTGAAAAATATTTAAAAAAATAGAATTAAGGAAGAGGTATATCCTCACTTAATACCTTTACATCAACAACCAATGGTCCTTTAACCTCCTTATTTAACACTAATTCTAAATCTTCAATATTATCAACACACACAGCATCAATACCATAAGAACTAGCTAATTTTAAAAAGTCAGGATTATTTAATTCGACTTGATAAGGATCCATATCATAAAATGACTCTTGCCATTGGCGAAGAATTGAAAACTCTGAATTATCGATTATGAAAATAATAATATTTAAATTATTATCTTTAATAGTAGCTAATTCTTGAAGATTCATTTGAAAATCCCCATCCCCATTTATCACAATGATTTTTTCATCCAAATTAGCTATAGCTACCCCAATAGCTGCTGGAATAGCATACCCCATAGGAGCGAATCCACCAGAAAATATTAGTTTACCTGAATCATTGCATTTCTTTAAAAGAGTAGTCCAAGTAGTGTGACTACCAGCATCAGAGACAACAATATTATTTGGATATTTATTTAAAATTGAATTAATTGCAGCTTGTGGTTTTAAATCATCATAAATTCCTTCGATTTCAATTTCATTAGGTATTTTCAGGATTTCATCTAACCAATCAGCTTTTTTAAGATTTATTTCCAGTAAGAAATCTTCAACTTTTCCATGAATTGGATATTTACCTACTAAAACATCCTTATTAATGTTTACATGTATTAAATAATCTGGAATTTCTTGTAAGGTTCTCTCACTAGCCTTAATACCTAATGCAATAATACAATCAGAATTTTCATAAGCAAATTTAGCTCTAGGAGTGGATCTAATTCCAATCATTCCTAAGTTTAAATCATCACTTTCATCTAAAATTCCCCTTCCATGAAATGTAGTAACTACAGGAATTTTATACATCTCAGCAAAAGCTCTAATGGCTATTTTTTGGGATACTGCACCAGCACCTAAAATAAATAAAGGTTTTTGAGCTTTATCAATGAGTTTTTGAGCATCAACTATTTTTGACAAGTCATTTTCACATAAAGTACATAAATCATGATCTTCAAATTCTTCAGATAAAAGAACATCCTTTGATAAGTTAATATGAATCGGACCTTTTGGATTATTTTTAAGATAGAATAAAGCTACTCTTAAACAAAATACTGCCTCTGTTCCATTAAGTGGAGAAAATGACTCTGAAGTAATATGCTTAAACATCTCAAATTGAGGAATTGATTGAAAATAATCAGTATTTCTTTTATCTAAATCATTATCTCCTGTTAAAACCAATATTGGAATACTATCTTTAAAAGCGGTGGCTAATGCCATTGTAAAATTAAGTGCCCCTGGAGCAGCTGTTGAAATACAAACACCAACTTTACCACTTGAACGGTAGTATGCATCAGCAGCATGAGCTGCAGCTTGTTCATGCCTTGTTAAAATATGTTGAATCTCAGATTCACTTAAAGCTTTATACATTGGCATTATTTGTTCACCAGGTATTCCAAAAATATGTTCAATCTTTTCTTCCTCTAAGATTTCCACTAATTTCTCAGCAACATTCATAATTCTTCCTCCTGATAAGAACCATCATATTCTCCAGAGCCCTCAACAGAAAACACAACAGCTTGAGCTATTCTGTCTCCTTTTTTAATCTTATATTCAAAATCCCCATGATTGTAAACCATAAACATTAATGTTCCAAAAAACCCCGGATCCCCCACTGCTGTTTGAACTGATATAAATGAACGAAGTAGCGTTGATCTTGGAAGATATAACATTGTATAACCTTTCGGAATTTTAATTTTCCTATCAATACTTGCTAAATAAGCAGTATGTGGTTTTAAAGTGTAAATTGGGCCTTTTATTTCTTTAATTTTAGGTAAATTCTTTTCATTATCAATAAGTGAACCTTCACTTTCCTGTGTGTAAACTTTATCTAGAGCTAAATCTATACCTGAAGGTTGCACTAAATCAGCAAAATCAGGGAATAATTTTATTAGTTCCTTTTCGCCAAGCATTTTTAATCAAACCTATATTTATAAATAAATAACTATTTAACTAGCTAATGTAATATATATCCTCATTATTAATATATTTAAATTAGAGGTAATAATAATGCCAGTTATAACAATTGCTGGAAATGAAGGAATTACAACAGAAGCAAAAAGAAAAATGGTTAAAAAAGTTAGTAAAATAGTTGCTGAAAGTTATGACTTACCAACTGAAGCTATAACAGTACTTATTCAATCATATCCAAAAGAAAATGTTGGAGTTGGTGGAGAATTATTATCAGACAGATAATTAGTCTATAACTCCCTCTAAAAAACAGTATAAATAACCTCTTTTGTGGCTAAAATTTTACTATTTTTTCTAATAATAACTGTCACAACATTTAACTGATCCATAAATGAAACTTCTTCTAAATATAGCCTTATATTTACAATAAGTTCAATATAAAGATTTTTAGAAAATTTATTCAAATAAAAAAAATTAATCGCTTCTAAAGCTTAATATTAAAAAATAATAATAATAAATTTAGTTTTGTCAGAAATCTTAGTTTTTGTTAATATAATAGAACTTAATAAAACACAAAAAACAATAATCAAATCAATAATCACTTCGAATAATGAAGCGTTACTAAACAATTTAATAATACCTATAACCCACATTCCAATCAAAACAACAGGTAAAAAATATTTAATAATAAATACCCATGTTTTCCCCACTTTAATTGTTGAATTCTGATTTAAAATAGGTAAAATTTTTTCAACACCGTAAAAATATCCAAATACTATGCTTTGAATACCAATTAAAAGTAAAATACCAAATTGATTTACAAATGAATCAATAATTCCAACAAGATAACTACTAATCCCTGTTGTCAATAATAATGAAAATGTACAACCTAGAATACATAAAATTCCAGAGGTTTTTTTACGTGTCCAATTAAATTTATTAGATATTGTATTTAAAATAGGTTCAAAAAATCCTAATGCAGATGTAATACCTGCAAATAAAATAGCTAAAAATAATAATGGAGCTAATATTCTACCAAAAGAACCCATTACATTAAAAATTCTTGGAAATACAATAAATATTAAACCTGTTCCTTCACTTATCAACTTCTCAATAGCTACATTATTTGTAAATGACATGAACCCCAATATTGAAAAAACCCCAAATGCTGTAAATATTTCAAAAAATGAATTTGAAAAGACAACTACAAAAACATTATCAATTAATTTAGAATTTTCAGGAAGATAACTAGCATAAGTAAGTGCAATAGCTTGACCCATGCTTAAAGAGAAAATAATTTGTGCAAATGCAGCTAACCATATATTTATATCTAAAAGCGTTTTCCAATTAGGTTTTAAAAGAGTATCAACACCAATACTTGCACCTGGTAGTGTTAAAGAATATAATACAATAATAGCCATTATAATAAACAAAGAAGGGATTAAAATTTTTGAAACTAAACCAATCCCCCTATCAACTGGTTTGCGTGAAATAATCCATAATATAAACCACAATACCCCAACTGCAATAGAAGTAGGTAATAATAAAAAACTAACATTAGCTAAATTAGAACTTCCCCCTACAAAGTTTGTAAAATAATTTGCAGTGTTTGCACCCCAAGTAAAATTAAAACTTGATATGAAATAAATAAAATCCCAACTTAAAATCACAATATAATAAATAGTGACAACAAAGACCAACAAAACCAAAATCCATGCAATAATTTCAAAACGAGGGTTTATTGATTTTAAAATATTCGAAAAAGATTTTTTAAACTTAAATCCAATACCATATTCTAATATTAAAAATGGAATGGCCATAATGAGTATTGCACAAAAATATGGGATAAAAAATGAACCCCCACCATTAGAATATACTACATAACTAAAACGCCAAATATTTCCCAACCCAACTGCTGCACCAATCATTGCAAAAATAAATGATAATGATGATTCCCATTGAGCTTGTCTATTCATAATATTAATCCTCTAAAAAAATATATACTACACTATATACAATAATACTATATTAATTTAAAGGAAGCTTACACATGAATGTATTTGATAAATTTATTATGGGAGATACTGGAAGTATCAATTGGTGTTTTGAAAATAAACATTTTAATCAAAGATTATCAGATAATGGAATTAGTCGCGAATTTATTGTAGATACACTGATGTATGAAGAACCTATAAGTCATGAACATTTAGAATCAAATAAATATGCAGTTGTATTTAAAGCTCCTCCCTCAAAAGAATATAAAGAAATTAGAGTTGTTTTATCCTGTGATGGAAATACCATAAATTTAGTAACCATAATGAGAAACAATGAAATAATTACTAATAGACAAAACAATCAATACAAATCAGATAAAGAAAAAAATATAGAAAAGAAAAGGCTTAAAGCACTATCTAAAAGAAAATGGTAAGTTAAATTTTATTAAAATTTATATTATTATAAAGACCATATCTAAACAAGATAACTCCCCTTGCACCCCCATTTGCAGCTGCTTTAGCATCTTTTA
Source organism: Methanobrevibacter oralis (assembly GCF_001639275.1). Classification (NCBI taxonomy): domain Archaea; kingdom Methanobacteriati; phylum Methanobacteriota; class Methanobacteria; order Methanobacteriales; family Methanobacteriaceae; genus Methanobrevibacter; species Methanobrevibacter oralis. The sequence goes on along the minus strand of NZ_LWMU01000055.1, from coordinate 8,045 downwards.
AAAGAGATTTAGTTGAGAGTTTTGTAGTTTTATAATCAGATTGATAAGTTTGAATTCCAGTCCAAATTTTAGCGTGCTTAGATTGCGTTATAAAAGAAGATGTAATTTTTTTAATCCACGAACTTCCCTGATTATAATTTCCTTTATAAACCATCGGAATAATAACATCCAATGATTTACTTATTTTTGGAATATCTTGACCATAATACTTTTTCATGCTAGATGGTTCAGGCATTACTGCTGCTGAAACAACGATTTTATAATTAATTTTATGAACCGCATTAGAACACTTTTTAGTAAAGTAATTAATAGCATTTACACCATTTGTGTGTTTATATGCATTACCTGGGAATCTTAAATAATCAAAATGAACGCCTGCAACACCTTTTAAATTTGCATATTGTTTAGCTGATTTGATTTTTTGATTCATAAATTTGTAGTTGTAAGATCCATCTTTATTTACTGGAGAAATCCATTTTCCACCTTCATAAAATACTTGCATCCAAATATGAACTTTAATTCCATGTCTTTTAGCATCTTTAATAAAAGATTCTACCTTAACTTTACCATGTCTCTCTAAAGCATAAGCATTTAAAAAAATATGCTTAGTATGATATTTAGATAATTTATTTAAATTAATATCATCCATATCACTTGAAAGTAACCAAATTCCATTATTACTAGCCATAGATGATTTAACCTTTAATTTATATGATTCTTTAGAACTTTTATAAGTAGAAGTCTTTGAAAAAGAATAAGATATTTTATAACTTCCCTTTTTAAGTTTAATATTTAAAGTAGCTATTCCATTCTTATCTGTTTTTCGCACATAAGTCTTTTTACCTACCTTAAATTTAATTTTTTTAGCAACTAATATTTTTCCTCGTTTATCTAAAAGTTTAACTTTAAATGGAGTTTTAATTTTATGTCTATATGTTTCAAAACTAGCTTTTTTTAATTTAGTTGGAATTTGATATTGAAAATTTATCTTAGATTTGCCGATGTATGGTTTAATAATGGATTCGCCTGCATAATAATATTTAACTGAATATTTACCTTTTAATTTAAGTTTTATTTGGGCAACACCATTTTTATCAGTTTTAGCATAATAAGTCTTACTATTAACTGTAAACTTAATTCTTTTATTAGCTAATTTAACCCCACCTGCAATTAAAGCAACTTTAAATGACTCTCCAATTCCGGTATATACTGTAGTATGAACTGGAAATAATTTAGAATAACAATTTAAAATAATTAATATTTTTGAAGATTCCTTAATTGGAACAAAACCAGATTCATTAAATTTATAAGTTATTGTGTGAAATCCCTTAGATAAATTAATTTTTAAATAAGCAACCCCATTATCATCAGTAGTTCTTATGTAATTTTTATTATCTAATGAAAAAATAATTGATTTATTAAATAATGGATTTCCAAGTCCATCACATAATTGAATTGAAAAATTACCTCCTTTTAATATAGTATTATCACTAATAACATTAAATGATGGAGTAATATTTTCCCCAGTACTGTTTATATCATTTTGTGAATTTGAATCGCTTACATCGGTTGAAGGGATTTCTGTTGAATTTAAATTTGAACTATTTGATTGAATATTAGTTAAGTTATCACTAGCAGATGCAACTGAAATAGTTAAAAATAGCGTGAAAATTAAAATAAATAAACATTTTTTATTAATAATATCACCTCATTAAATATCTAATAGTAAAACAATTAATTTAACTTTTATCATCTGAATTATCACTGAATAATTGATTTAACATCCATTCAGCATCATATTCCATAATATCATCATAACCTTGGCCCATACCTAAGAATAATATAGGTTTTTTAATTACATAACCAATAGAAAGTGAAGCACCACCTTTACTATCAGCATCAGCCTTAGTTAATATAACCCCATCAATATCAATAGCTTCATTGAATTTAGCAGCTTGTTGTGTGGCATCATTACCTGTTAAAGCATCCCCAACAAATACAACTAAATCAGGTTTTGAAACTCTTTTAATTTTTTTCATTTCATCCATAAGGTTAATATTAGTTTGCATTCTTCCAGCTGTATCAATTAAAACTAATTCCTTACCTTGAGCTTTAGCATGTTCAACAGCATCAAATGCAACTGCTGCTGGATCTGAACCTTTTTTATGTTTAATGATTTTAACACCAACATTTTCTGCATGATGAGTAACTTGTTCAATAGCTCCAGCTCTAAAAGTATCAGAAGCAGCTATAACTGGAGTATAACCCATTTTTTGATAATAATTAGCTAATTTACCAATAGTAGTTGTTTTTCCAGTACCATTAATACCAACAAACATGACAATTAAAGGTTCACCTTTAGCTTTTTTCTCTTCAATCATCTCAGTCATTGATTTACCTGGAATATCAATAATTTCAGATACTGCATCTTTTAATGCATTATAAGTGAATTCTATGATATCATTACTTCTTTTAATTTTTTTACCAATTAAATTTTCTTTTACACTTTCAACAACAGCATTAGCTACTTCCATAGCCACGTCTCCTTCTAGAAGACCCATTTCAAGCTCCCATAAAACATCTTCAACATGTTTTTCAGCTATTGTTTTTTCGCTTATAAATGAAAATATACTACTAGAAGACTCTTCATCCACAGATTTATTTTTATTTCTATTCCAAAATCGAGATTTTTTCTCTTCATTAACAGTAATTTCTTCTTCAACATCCCCAACCAATTCTTCGCTTTCAGGAATTAAATTAGAATTTTCTTCGATTTTTTCTTCTTTTTTCTTTCCAAATGAAAAAAATGAAGATTTTCTACCAAACTCTTCTTGAATGTTGTTTTCTTCACTAGCTTCTTCTTTAAGTTCTTCTTCTAACTTTTCACCAGTACGTGAAAATTTTTTTTTCAATGAATCAAACAAAAATAACCCAACCTAATAAGTTGATAACTTTTTAATTTAATATACTAATAATATATTTTTCATAATATTTAAAAAAAATAGATTGAATTATAGGACAAAATAATTATCTATAAAAAAATAGGAAAACAAGTAATTAAACAATTACTTGATTATAATATGTAATAAGTATGCTATTACTAGATATTTATTATGGAATGTTTTATTTTTTGCATATACTTTAATTTTTGGTTGTTTATTTGATTTTAAAACAATTTTTGCATATATTGGATATTTTTTAGTTTTATATACTGTTTTTTGTATGTTTTAACCCATTTAGATATAGAATATGTATATGCACTTAATCCAATACCTTCTTTTATTCTTGGATTTCTCTTAGTATAAGTTATTTCTGATTTTAATTTCCATCCCTTCTTCTTCATTTCATTAAATTGTTCCTTGTAAATCGAATACCAAGTTTTAACAGTCTAATCCAGTATATGCTACAGATAAATTATTATTATCCTCAAGTTTAGAATCATCTTTAGTAATAGAGACATTTTCAATATTTTTATCAACAAATAAAACATTATTTTCAAAATCAGATAAGTTAGTTGTTTCATTAGCTATTTCTAGCACTAACACTATAAACAGCAAATAATCCCACCAATAAAAAAGTGAGCAACGTTATTCTTTTATTAAACAAATTTAAAACTCCTAATTATTTTAATTATTGCTTAAACTCAATACAGAAATATTGCTAATAGTATGTTGATATCTTATTAATGATTACTCATCAAAATCCATAATTTAATAGAATAATTATCTGTTTAAAAATAAAACGAATCAATATTGGAAAACATCAATTTGTTTTAAAAAAAATAAAAAAAGAAATTGTAAAGTATTTTACATTCCAGTAACATTACCTTGAGCTGCAGCTTGAATTTGCTCTACTTGAGCAGTTAAACTTCCAACAATATTTGTAACCTGTTGTAAGTTAGCTAACATTTTATCCAAGTTATCTTGTAAATCTTTTTTTTGCCCAGTAATAATTTCAAGAGCACCAGCTGCATCTTTTTTAACAGCAATTCCTGCACCAATACTTACAATTATTTCATCAGTGTCTTTTAGTTCTCCTTTAATAAAAGAACCCGCACCTACAGGTACAAAAGCTTCAACTGAATCTTTACCATCTAAATCATTTATGGTGTTGGTTAATGCATCAACCTCAGCAATAGAAGTCTGGATTAACTCAATTTGTTGTTGAATAAGTTCACTTTGTTGTTTATAGACATTTATCTCATTAACAAGGCTATTCAACTTTTGTTGATCTTCCATACTCACACCTTCAATGTATTTATAAAATTTCTTTTACGATAGGGTCAATTACTTCTTCAGGAGTAATTTCGGTAATATCTGAAATAGAAATTTGATTTCTATTAATACCGTGTTTACTTCCAAAACGTTCATAAATTTTTTCTTTAATATCAGCTTCACAAGTAGCCTTGTATTCTTTAGTAAATTTATGATATTCATCGCCCATTACAAAAGTTCCTTTAACTCTGTAAATTTTTGTTATCATATTAATTCCTCATGATTGTATAAATCGTCTAAAAAGCCTAATGCTTCTTCAACTCTAGCCATTTCAGGACCGGTACTATCTTTAGCAACAATTGCTCCATATGAATTAGCAATAGAGCAAGCACCAACTAAAGAAATACCTTTACCAACAGTACCAATATCTCCTTCAACATCAAATACTTCTTGAGCAAAATCTAATTCAGTTTCAACGGCATTTTTATCTATTAAAAATCCTTTATTAGTTACAGATATCACAGAACCAATAATATCACGTCCAACCATGGATGTAGATTCAACATTTACATCTAAAGTCCTTTTAATGATCTTAATTGATTCATTAGATAAAAATGGACTTGCAATAGCTCCATTATCATTAGTTGCAACAATATTCCCAATAGCAGTATACTTATCTGGAATAGTAGCTACATCAAATCCTAAATCCTCAAACTGTTTAATTTCTCTATCTAAAACATGTGGGGAAACAACAATACCATTTGAATTAGCAACAGCCAAAGATCCTATTAGGCTACTTCCAGAAACAGAAGCCCTAACAACATCAACTTTTAAAGTATCATTAATTATTTCAATTTTTTCATCTGAAAGATTATATGGAACTAATACTACTTTATCCGTTGCTAGGATAAAGACTCCTAAATTTGGATTTCCTACAATATCGACTCTTTTTAACATGTTGTAATCTCACATTCACTCAAATAGCATTTTTAAAAAGGTACTATAGCTATTCTGCTAATGTAGCTTTTACAACACCATCATCATCTTTAACTGCTTTAACAGTGATTTTTGAAGGTATTTTTTGAATACCTCTTGCCCATATTACATGATTGATAGATTCATCAATTTTAACTTCTTCAGCTTTCATGTGTTTAAATAAGAAGTTTTGTACTTCCCTAATAGCTCTAGGAGCTCTTATAGTCCTTTTAACTTTTTTAACATTTCTAAGTGGAATTGTATAAACTCTTTCCATGATAAATCCCCCTTATAATTTAAGGCTGTTTCTTCTCCAATGTCTAGGTTTAGCTTTGTATCTAAGTTTACGGTTTGTTTTAGAATAAGCCCAAATTGGAATTCTTCTATTTTGTTTGTTTGCTTTAGCCATTCTTAATTTTTTAGCTAATGGTTTATTTCTACTCATTTTCTCACCTGTACATTATAATAATTATTTTTTATATCCGATAACACGAGTTTGATAATGTTCTGGGAATATATCTAATGAATTTCCTCCTTTTTTATCAATTAATGTTCTTATTTCAACCTCATAATCAGAACTATTATCTTTATTACTTTTTTCATGAGATATTTCAAATAAATTTGATGTAATTAATTTAAGTGTTTTATAACCAAAACTATTCAAATTAATATATTGCACATCTTTTCTATCTTCAAGACTTTTAATTTGATTTATATCTAATTTAGGAGTTCTATCATCTCTTCTTGTCCCATCTGCAATAATATCATAATTTTCTGCAACTTCTTCTATGACATTTTTATGGATAAATTTGATGCCTTCATTAGGAAATCCATCTTTCATAATAATATCACAAGTTTTATCTAAAAGTTCAAAATCTAAATCAAGAACTTTATGGGTAAAATTTAAAGATTTAGCTGATAATTTTGCTGGAATATAAGATTTATAAACACCAAAATTAGCAGTGCATAATTCCACATCAAAACCTAATTTTTTAAGTATGATGGCCATAAATGATGAATCCTTACCACCACTATATAGAACTCCAGCTTTCATCGATATTATTTCCTTGTAATTTTAATCTCCCTTTTTTGACTAGAAATTTGTGAAAGAAGTACTTTTAACTGTTCATCAGTAACTTTACCTCTTAAACTTCCAGAATTAGCCGATTGTATTAATTGAATTTCAATTTGTTCAACTAATTGTGGTTTAGTCAATTTAAGATTAGCTAATCTAGCTCTAGCTTCAGAAGTTAGAATTTGACCTAAAATCTGCTTTTTTTCTGCTTCAAACTGTCTTTGTGCTTCTTGCTGTTGCGCTTGTTGAGCAACTTGTTGTTGCATTTGATTTTGAGCAGCAGCTTGTTGGGCTTGTAATTCAGCCATTCTCCTACGACGAATTTCTTCAAGATCGCTCATATCAAACTCTCCAAATAATTTAATTAATATTTTGCAAGTTCAGGGATGTCCTTAATTATTTCAGCAGAAATTTTATCTAAGAATGATCTTCCTGCTGGACTAACAACTCTTCCACCTTCAACTTTTTCAACAAAACCTGCATCTTCTAATTGGTGAAGTGCATTTCTAATAATAGCCCCACTACCTTTTCTGAATACTTCAGGGCGAACTCCACGGTCTTTTTTACCACCGTAAAAAGTTCTTAAGCTCATTACACCAACAGGTCCATCCATATAAACTCTTCTAATAATGGATGCGCATCTTACATACCACCAACCTGCATTTTCTGGTTTTCTTTCTTTATGAACACCAGTTTTAACAAATTTGGACCATGCAGGGGAATTGATTTTATCATTGTTTTTAAATTCTTCTGCGACTTTTTTAATTAATAAATCTGCAGGTACATCAAATACAGTAGTCATATTAATTCTCCAATATTTTATCAATAATTGTCCTCTTAATCCACTGTAAATTTAAGACCTAAAAAATAGGGCCTGTAACTCTAAATTTAAGTAATAATCAAGGCTTTTTTTTATAAATTACAGCAACACGGCCTCTGACATCAATGAGCTTAGCTCTAGTTTGAGACACTATGTCCGCTATATAATCATCTTTATTTTTAGCAATGTTTTTCGCAAATTTAATTTTGACAATTTCATTAGCTTTAAGTTGGCGTTTGATTTCTTCTAAAACATTATCATTAACACCAAATTTACCAATATTAATTGTCATCGCGGAAAGAGCTCTATTCATCATTTCTTTTTTTGATTGACTCATATTTAGCTCTCCTCTTATGCTTTTTTTCCTTACGATAAGGAAGTTTCATAACATGGCCACATTCACTACAAAAAATGTTAACCTCTGAGTTAACTAGCCGGACAGTGCAATTATGACCAGGGTAAAGGAATTTACTACAATTTTTACAATATCTTCTAGACCATTTTTCAGGAATTTTAGTATTGTACTTAGTAGATAATTTTTTAGCTAATTCAACATATCTGTCACTACGTTCAGGATGATTGATGAATTCCAACTCTGCACGTTCAAAAAGAATATTCATTCTTTCAATAGCTATATTTATCATCCACTTTGGTCGTTTTCCTCTACTCAAAAATATCCTCCATATTAATAATGAAAATAGGATATAATATTCAAATTGAATTAGAATGATTTGCGCATAATAAAACAAAAACCATAGTTAAAAATAACCTTAGGTTAATATGAATATTATAAATAACTCTGTTTTTTAGTATTTATAAATGTTGTGTAAAAATGACTTTGTTGAAATCCTAATTTAAAATTTTTACTACTCTATCGATGTTGTATATTGCTGTTTTGAGTCTTGTTTCTTTGTTTTGTAGTCTTGTATGTTTACTTTTATTTGTTCCTGAGAATTTTCTT
>NZ_LWMU01000054.1 GCF_001639275.1 Methanobrevibacter oralis | reverse complement strand
ATTAATAACCATAACAAATCAAATAAAGCAATACTATTAAATAAATATTAGTTAATAGAATTAACCATTATAAATACTTAAAATTATAGCTAAATTAAAAGTTTTTATAAAAGAAATATTGAAAACCATTAGCTTGACAGCAATGGAATATTATAAAGCAATGGAATATTATAAAAATAGGCACTTTCAAAAACTTAGAGAATTTAATATTTATATTTATATTTTAATGTCATGTATTTTATAAGTACAACAAGAAGAATATTTTATTAATATAAAAATAATAAATGATAAAATATGAGTAGTTTAGAAAAAATGAAAATTTTAACAGATTCAGCTCAATATGATCTTTGTGATTATGTAAATCATGATAAAAGTTCACAAGTTAATTTACCTGGAATTTATCATGCTACTGGCCATAACGGATGTGAAATACCTCTTTTTAAAACATTAATGACAAATAAATGTAAAAATGATTGTAAATATTGTATCAATCAAGTTAAAAGAAATTTTACAAGACTTGAGTTATCTCCTGCTGAGTTAGCAAAAATCTTTCTAAATTATTATAATAAAGGAATTGTAAATGGATTATTTTTAAGTTCTGGAATTTCAGGTAATGAAGAATCTACAATGGAAAAAACAATAGAATGTGTAAATATACTAAGAAAAGACTATGGTTACGATGATTATGTACATTTAAAAATTGTACCTGGTGCATCAAAAGATTCTATTAAAAGAGCAATGGCTCTTGCAAATAGAGTTAGTCTCAATATTGAATCTGCTACATCTTCAGGATTAGCAGAGCTGTCTTCTACAAAGGATTATAATAAAGATATATTGAAAAGATTAAGTTGGATTGATTCACTACATGATAAAAGTACAACTTATCCAAATTCTACTCATACTACTCAACTTATCGTTGGTGCAAACTCTGAAAGTGATATGGAAATATTAAATAGAATGGAAAAAATCTACAAAAAAACAAATTTAAAAAGAACATACTTTTCTGCATTTACTCCAATTGAAGGAACAGATTTAGAAAATAAGGTTGAATGTTCAACTGATAGAACAAAAATATTATATAATGCAGATAGCTTATTAAATGATTATAAATTTAAACTTAAAGAACTAGTCTTTGATAAAGACGAAAACTTATCACTGCAAAATGATCCAAAAATTATAGCTGCAAAAAATATGGATATATTCCCTGTAGAAATTAATAGTGCGCCATATATTGAACTTATTAGGGTACCGGGAATCGGTGTAAAATCAGCAAAAAACATTATATCTATTCGTAAAAAAATACCGTTTAAAAATAAAGAAGAACTAAAAAAATTAGGTGTTGTTATAGATAGAGCTGAAAAATATATTAAGATTGATGGTGAATTTCAAAGTTCATTAGAAAAGTTCAATTCAATTTAATCATCAAATAAATCCCAAATTTTAGGATATTTTTTAGAAACTGCTTCATCAATTAAAATTGAAGCCTCTTTAGAAATACTAAATTCAGGTTCTGTTTTTCTTAAATATCTAAATACAGCAGCGGATCTAGAGGACCATAAAGTAATTCTCGGATTTTTTTCAACAACTTCTTTGACTTCAGCTACATTTTCTTCGATTTTAAAATCTTGTGTATCTGATAAGCTGTTTTCATTGTTTTTATCGCTAGATATGTCTTCGGATGTTCTTTCACCCTCAATATTTTCCTTTGGTGAATCATTATCTGAGATTTCTTCTTGTTTTTCTTCTTCTCCAACTCCGAAATCTTCATTATTAACAACCTCTTCATTATCTATTATAGATTTATCTTCATCTATTTGAGATATATCCTCGTTATCCTCACTATTATCTCGGAGATTTTCAATTTCATCATTTTTCTCTACAATATCTTCTATTTGATCGTCTTCATTGCCAACTTCTTCACTTTTATTTTCATCAACAGAAACTTTTTCTTCAATATCAATTTCACTAGTAGAATCTACTTGATTTTCACTAGTAGAATCTTCATTTAGAATATCTTCAAGTGATTTAGTAGAATTACTATCAAAATCTTCATCATAAAAATCCGGAATTAATGAATCTAACCCTTTTCCAAGTCCTTTTTTAGCCATTTAAATGACCTCCAGCTTCTCTTTTTAATGTTTCGCCAGATGATTTTGAGTAATATTGAGTACTATCAATACTAGAATCTCTTTCTAAAATTTCTTTAGCTAATTTTAAATAAGCTTTAGTACCAACACTATCTCTATCGTATATTAAACAAGGTTTACCAAAACTAGGAGCTTCAGCTAATCTAATATTCCTAGGAATAATAGTTTTAAATAATAGATTAGATTTTTCAAAATATTTTTTAAGTTCTTTATAAACATCTTTGCTTAACCTTGTTCTTCTATCATATAAAGTTAAGAGAATTCCTTTAATAGGAGTAGGGCTTCTAAGTCTTTTTTCTACTAATTTAATTGTATTGATTAAATCAGCTACACCTTCTAACGCATAATATTCAGCTTGAATCGGAATTAATACAGAATCAGAAGCAACAAGAGCATTAACTGTTATTACGCCTAATGATGGGGGAAGATCAATAAAAACATAATCAAATAATGGAACAATATCTTTTAAAGTATCTCTTAAAACAATATGATAATTCTCTTTTTGACTAAGTTCAATACCTGCACCACTTAGAGATATATTACTTGGTATTATGAACAGGTTTTTAATAAAAGTAGGAATTGTAGCTTTTTTAACATTTATATCCCCAATGAGTGCATCATAAATAGTATTTTCAATTGTTGTTTTATCGATTCCAAAGCTTGTTGTTGCGTTTGCTTGAGGATCCATATCTACAACAAGAACAGATTTACCTATTACAGCTAACGAAGTTGCAGTATTCACAACAGTTGTTGTCTTTCCACAACCTCCTTTTTGATTCATAACAGCTATTACTTCACTCATTACATAATTCTCCTGACTATAAGTATAAAATTATAAGTTTTAACTTTAAAAGAATAATTTTTAAGAAAAAACTTATAATTTAGGAGTGATAAGTTAAAAGGAATAAGTTATAAATTACTTCTTAAATCTAAAAAGTGATAACTTATTATTTATATCTTCTAAGGGATAAGATATAAGTTCTAATTTATAACTTTGATGTAGTAACGTATAAGGAATAAAGTATAAGGGATAAAATTTAAGTTAAAACATCTAAGTTATAAAAGATAAGTTAAAAGAAATAACTTATTAGAACTAACTTTTAACATATAAATTATATTTTATACCTTCTACCTTATAAATTATTTGTTTTCATGTTTAACTTATTAGTTATAAGTTATAACAAATAAGTTAAAAGTATAACTTAATAGATATAAGTTATAAGTTATAAGTAAAAAAATAAAAAAATAATAAGAAAAAGGTTATTTAGCATTTTGCATGGTTCCTTCAAAATAACTTGCATAACCTTTTAAATCCAACATTCCGTGACCAGAAAAGTTCATTACAATAGTTTTTTCTTTACCAGTTTTTTTACATTTAATAGCTTCATCAATAGCCACTTTAATTGCATGAGTTGTTTCTGGTGCAGGTAAAATACCTTCGTTACGAGCAAAACACACTCCAGCCTCAAATACCTCTTTTTGATGAGCAGATCTTGGTTCAATATAGCCTTCTTTAGTTAAAAGTGAAACCTGTGGTGACATACCATGATATCTTAATCCTCCAGCATGAACTGATGGAGCAACAAAGTCATGACCTAATGTAAACATTTTAAGCATTGGTGTAAATCCATTAACATCACCAAAATCATATTCATAACTGCCTTTTGTAAGAGTAGGACATGCACTAGGCTCAACTGCAATAAATTGAGTATTTGAATTTCCATCAATCTTATCTTTGATAAATGGGAATAACGATCCAGCTAAGTTACTTCCTCCACCAGCACAAGCAATCATCACGTCTGGTTCTTCTTCTGCAATTTCTAATTGAGTCTTTAATTCTTGACCAATGATAGTTTGATGTAACATTACATGATTTAAAACGCTGCCTAAAGTATATTTAACTTCATCATTTTCTAACGCTTCTTCCATGGCTTCAGAAATAGCTACTCCTAGAGAACCTGGATGAGAAGGATTTTTTTCTAATATTTCACGTCCAACTTTTGTATTTTCACTTGGAGAAGCATATACCTTACCATTATAAATATCCATGATATTTTTTCTGTCTGGTTTTTGATTAAATGAAACTTTAACCATGTAAACAGTACATTCTAAATCAAGTAAATTACATGCAAGTGATAAAGCAGTTCCCCATTGACCTGCTCCTGTTTCTGTAGTTAGTCTTTCAATTCCTTCTTTTTTAGCAAAATATGCCTGAGGAATAGCTGAATTCAGTTTATGAGATCCCGTAGGGGAAGTATCTTCTCTTTTAAAATAAATTTTTGCAGGAGTATTAAGATACTCTTCCAATCTTTTAGCTCTAGAAAGAGGTGTTGGTCTACCCATTTCCATATATAACTCTCTTACTTCGCTTGGAATTTTAATATATCTATCAGTTGCAAATTCTTGTGCTAATCCTTCTTTAGTAAATGCTTTTTGAAGAGCATTTATTTGATCTTTCCCTTCACTATTTTTAGGTTCCGGAAGTTCAACAGGCAAATCAGCATTAATATTATACCATTTTTTTGGCACCTCATCTGAGGATAAAACAATTTTATTATACATATTATTAAATTATACAATGTACTATTTAAAGCTTTACTGTACATAAATGTACAATAATATTATTATTATAATAAGATATAATAAAAAACATGAGAATTTTAGCTATTGATGTTGGAACTGGAACCCAAGATATAATGATTTATGATACAACAAAAGAACTTGAAAACGCTATTAAACTAGTTCTTCCTTCTCCCCATTTATATATTTCTCAACGGATAAGTGAAATAGAAAATGACCTTTACTTTGATGGAGAAATAATGGGTGGGGGAAAAATTAAAAAAAGTCTCGTAAAACATGTTAAAAAAGGCTATAAAGTAGTTATGGAAGCTAATTGTGCTAAAACAATTAGAGATGATTTGGAACAAGTTAAATCTTTTGGAATAGAAATTGCAGATGAAAATAAGAGTTATAAGGATTATACAAAAATAACTCTTGGAGATGTAAATATTAAAAAATTATCCCAATTTTTAATTTCATATGATTTAGATTTTGACTTTGATAAAATTGCAATAGCTGTTCAAGATCATGGATATAATGAAAATATGGGAGATAGAGATTTTAGATTTGAAAAAATCAGAGAAAAGTTAAACAAACCAGTATCCCCTTTAAAATTTGCTTATCGTGACGATCTTCCAGAATATTATTCAAGAATGCAAGCAGTTAGAAAGAATCTTAAAAAAGAAGGAATAGATGAAATTCCCCTATTAATGGATACTAAATTTGCATCAATTGCTGGAATGTGTTATGATGAATATGCATCAAAATTAAATAGTTATATTGCTATCGATATAGGAAACGGGCATACAACTGCAGCATCAATAGAAAATGGAAAAATTCAAGGGATTTTTGAACATCATACTTCTAATTTAGTTGATGGTAAATCATTAGAAAGATATATTAAAAGATTAGCTAGTGGTGAAATAACAAATAAAGAAGTTTATGATGATAATGGACATGGTGCTCATGTTCTAAATCCAATTGCAAAAATAGAGAGTGTTATTGTAAGTGGACCAAGAAGAGAGTTAATAGAAAAAACAAACCTTAATTGGCATCATGCTTGTCCTGGTGGAGATGTAATGATGACTGGTACTATAGGTTTAATAAAATCGATTGAGGATTAAAATGTTAAAAATGGACTCTCATATACATAGTGAATATTCCCCAGATTCTTTTGCAAAAATAGATAATATATTTAGAAAGGCTATCCAAGAAAATATTAAAATAATTGCTTTAAGTGATCATAATACTGTAGATGGTTCTAAAGTTGCATGTGAAAAAAGTAAGGATTTAGATATACTTGTTGTACCTTCTATTGAAATCTCATCAAGTGAAGGTCATATTCTTGGTTTTGGATGTGAAGAACTCATACCTCGTGACCTTTCTCCTGCAGAAACAATAGATAGAATTCATGATCAAGGCGCACTAGCTATTATACCCCATCCATATTGTTTTTATAGACATGGACTTCTCCATAAAAGTAAAGATAAAAACTTAAAAATTGATGCAATAGAAACAAAAAATGCAAGATTTATTATAGGTTACTGTAATTGGAAGGCAAAAAAATTATCAAATAAGAAAAATCTTCCAGCATTAGGTGCTAGTGATGCTCATTATCATGAGTTTGTTGGTGATTGCTATAGCTTAATTGATTGTGAAAAAGATGTGGATAGTGTATTAAAAGCAATAAAAAAAAATAAAGTTGAAGCACACGGAAACGGAACTTCAAATGTTCTTCTTTCAAAATATTTATTTGAAAAAAATATCTTAAAAAAATTTGAATAAAATAAATTATCAATTTTTTTCAATTAAAATTTCAATAGTTGATACATTAATTTCCTCATCATTATTATTATTCATATGTTCTGTACCAATATCAATATTAATAACTTTAGAATCGGGAATAAATCTATTTTTAACTATTTCAACTGTATCGACAGCTTTATTAATTGCTTTACCTCTAGCTCTAATAGTAACATTTGAATTACCTTCATTAAATCGTGTTACTACAGCTAAGACATAATTCATAACAGGTTTGCTTCCAACATAAATTATATTAACCGCCATAATTACAAACTCCAAGTTATATTTATGAAAAGTATAACATATATAACTTTATTTTCAACTAATAAAAAATTAAAATAAGTCATTCATTTTGGATTAAAAATAACTTATTTATTGAATCAAGAACAGCTAAAATACTAGCCATTACAATATCTTCATTAGTGGACCTACCCATAGATTTATTTCCCTTAGAATCAGAAGTTATGACAAACACTTCGGCTAAGGCATCTGTACCTCCAGTAATAGCTTCAATATTATATTCTTCAAGTTCAACATCCATTGAATCTTGAATTAAATTACGAATAGCATTGATAGAAGCATCAACAGGTCCAACACCAGTACTTGCTGCTTCCTTAATTTCACCATCAATTTTTAATTTAACAGTAGCTGTTGGAGAAACAACTGCTCCAGAAGCTAATCCTAATCCTATTAATTCAATGCGTTTTTCACGGGCAGAACCTAATTCAATTGTAGCAATAGCTATTAAATCATGATCAGTGATGCATTTTCCTTTATCACCTAAAGATTTAATTTGATTAAAAACTCTTTTGAACTGTTCATCGTTTAATTCTATATTATATTCTTTTAATTTAGATTTTAAAGCATTAGCTCCTGTATGTTTACCTAATACAATTTTTCTTTTATGTCCTACAAGGTCAGGAGAAATAGGTTCATAAGTAGATGAATTATTTAAAATTCCATGAACATGAATCCCTGATTCATGGGCAAATGCATTGGCTCCAACAATTGGCTTATTAACAGGCATTTTAATACCAGTTAAACGTCCAACAAACTCAGATAAAGAATATAGTTGTGTTGTATCAACATTAACATTAATCCCATAAGCTGCATGAAGAGTAACAACAATTTCTTCAAGTGAAGTATTGCCTGTTCGTTCTCCCATCCCATTTACAGTTACATGAGCCTGATTTGCACCACATTCAATTGCAGTTAAAGTATTAGCTGTAGCTAATCCAAAATCATTATGAAAATGAACACTAATTGGTGTTTTAAAATTATTTCTTAAATCTGTAATAATTTCATGAGTTATAACAGGAGTTAATACTCCTACAGTATCTGGAACATCTAAAAAATCAGCTCCCGCCCCAATAGCTTCATTAAAGATTTTAAATAAAAAGTCTCGTTCTGTTCTAGTTGCATCTTCTGCAGAAAATTCAACAGTTAAACCATACTCCTTAGCATAATCAATAGCTTCAACAGCTCTTTGAATAACCTGCTCTTTAGACATTTTAAGTTTAAAATTCCTATGTAATGGGGAAGTACCAATAAATGTATGTATATATTCTAAATCCGCATCAACAACTGCATCAATATCCTCTTTTACAGTTCTTGCTAAACCAACGATTTTAGAATCTAAATCTAAAGATTTTATTTTTTTTGCAGATTCAATTTCGCCTTTAGAAGAAGCAGGAAATCCAACTTCTATTTTATCCACGCCAATTTTTGAAAGTTTTTGTGCTATTTGTATTTTTTCATCAACTGTTAGTGCAACTCCTGGTGTTTGTTCACCATCTCTAAGAGTTGTATCAAAAATATAAATCTTATCAGCAAGATTCATATTTTCTTTTTTTAAATTTTCAATATTACTATACATAATATTACTTCCCATTAGTACATTGATTATTAAATTTTATTTTTACTATATAAAAATTATTAACATAAATTTAAAATATATTCAAAGATTATTATTAAATATGGAACTTGGATTTACAACACTTGCTTTATTTATGCATGACCACAAAGAAATCATAAAATTAGCTAAACTACATGGTTTTGAAATAATTGAAATACTTGGAGAAGATCCTTTTTGGGAAAAAGATAAATGTGAATTTAAAGATTGTGGATTAGATATAAAAATTCACTCCACTACCGTAGATATTAATATAGCTAGTTTAAATAAAGGTATTAAAAAGGAAAGTGTAAGGCAAATAATCAACTGTGGACAATATGGTGAAAAGATAAATGCAAGTGCAATAACAGTTCATCCAGGAAAAATTGGAAGAAACGAGCCACATTTACGTGAATGGGCAATGGAAAGGGCAATAGAAAGTATAGGAGAAATAATTGATAATACAAACATTGTTATTTCTGTTGAAAATATGCCTGTTAATCCATCATTCTTAGGAAATACTGTAGAAGAAATAGAAAGAATTCAAAATGAAACTGGATGCTTTTTAACAATAGATACTGGTCATGGAAATACATGTGGTAATCTAGAAGAAATGTTAAGTCTAAAAAATATAAGTTATTGTCATTTAAATGATAATAATGGAATGAAAGACCAACATATAACATTGGGTGATGGAACACTTGATTTAAGCTTACTTAAAAAAATAAATAAAGGAATAATTGAGCTAAATAACTTTGATAATGTATTAAAAAGTAAGGAAATAATTAATAAGATAATTTAAAAATCAATATTAACAATTTCAGAAATATGATTTATTACATAGTCTGATTTATCTAGCATCTTAGGAGAAATTTCTTCTTCTTGTTCTATTGTTAAAACACTAACATCTGCCTGATTAAAAGCAATTAAATCGTTAATAGCATCTCCTACCATCATTACTTTATATCCATCCTTTTGCAAATCGTGAACAATTTCCCATTTTCCAATTGGTGAAACAGACCCAAAGGCATTTTCACGTTTAGTTTCTATAATATCTGCTAATTTATGAATAGCTCCTTTTCTATCTCCTGATGCTATATAAATTTCAATTCCACGAGATTTTAAAACTTTTATTGTGTCAATAACTCCTGAAAATAACATTCCTGCTGAAGTTATTGTATATTCTATTGTAGATAAATCCATATTAATTATTAAAGCAGAGCCATTACAAAGTTCAAATTTTGGAACTTTATCTTTTAAAAGTGGAAATGCATCAATAATATCCGCAATCGTGGCATTTTTTTCATTAAAAAGTATTTGTTTAACTTCATCTTTTGTAAGTTTAGCATTTGTAAAGCTAACATCAAAATCAATATTACATCTTTTAATAACCTCTGAAATCAAGGTATTTTTCGGAATTTTTAAAAGATTATTAGTATCGAATTGAAGAACAACCAATGCTAGTGATGTTGTACCATCAATAATGTCCATAGAATTAATATTCGTTATAAATTTATTATTATTAATATCTTTAATTACCCTATGTCTTTTAACTAATGTTCCAGAATTATCAAACACAATAGCTTTTTTCATAATCTTCCCCTATTTTAAACATTTAAAAAAACAACTATATAAACATTAAAAAATAAAATAAAAATATTATACTAATTACGATAATCAGGTGTTTTAATGAATGTTATTGAAAAATTAAACTCAATAAAAACAGGAGAAATAACAGCTAAAGAAAATGTTGAAAGCTTCATTAAAGTAATCGATGAAAATAATGAAGAAATTAATGCTTTTTTAGAATTAAACAAAGAAAATGCTTTAAAACAAGCCAAAGCTATTGATGAAAAAATAGCTAATGGTAAAAAAGTAGGTTCTTTAGCAGGATTAGTATTCGGAGTAAAAGCAAATATTAATGTTGAAGATTTAATTGTTTCAGCTGCTTCAAAAACATTAGAAAATTATATTGGAAGCTATAATGCAAGTGTTGTTGAAAAAATTATTGCAGAAGATGGAATAATTATTGGTCTTTTAAATATGGATGAATTTGCAGCTGGAAGTTCAACAGAAACTTCTTACTTCGGACCTACACAAAACCCGGCTGCTATAGGTAGAATCCCAGGTGGTTCAAGTGGAGGAAGTGCTGCTGCAATAGCGGCTAAAATGTGTGATATTTCAATTGGTTCTGATACTGGTGGATCAATTAGAAACCCTGCATCACATTGTGGGGTTATTGGATTTAAACCTACATATGGTGCAGTTTCAAGACAGGGTTTGCTTGATTTATCTATGAGTTTAGATCAAATTGGACCATTAGCAAATGATGTAAGTGGAATTGCACTTGCACTTAACACTATTGTAGATTATGATGAAACAGAATGTACCACTTTAAATTGGGATAAACCTGATTTTACAAGCGTGATTGAAGATAACTCTCTTGAAAATATGAAAATAGCTATTTGTAAAGAATTTATTGATGTTACTGATGATGAAATCAACAAAACTGTTAATAAAGCTATTAATAAATTGGTTGATGGTGGAGCAGAACTTGTTGAAGTAAGTTTTGATTATATAGATCTTTGTCTTCCAACTTACTATTTAATTAACTATGTAGAATTTTTCTCTGCTACTAGAAAATATGATGGAAGAGATTATGGTTATAGAATAGAAGAAGTCTGTGGAGACGAAGTTTTAAGAAGAATTAAAATTGGTTCTCACATTGCACAAGCTGAATTCAGTGGTAAATATTATAAACAAGCACTTAAAGCAAGATCTGTTATTAGAAACGAAATTAATTCAATGCTTGAAAATGTAGATTTAATTGTAGGTCCGACAGTTCCTAAGTTACCACATAAAATTGGTGAAAAATTAACACCAATGGAAATGTATGCTTATGATATATTAACTGTAATCGCTAATTTAGCAGGAATTCCAGCTGGAAGTATTAAAGCTGGTGAAGTAGATAATATTCCTGTAGGATTACAATTACAAGCTAAACCGCTAGATGATTTAAAAATAATAAAAGCTATGAGTGTTTTACAAAATACTCAATGAATTCTTTTTTTTCTAAAATTACCCATTATTAATAAAATACCAATTTTACACTTGAAATCTATATTTAAAATTTAATATTAATAAAATATAATAGAATATTCAAGGAGTTATTTTATGACAAAAATTGGAATCACCTACATAAATGGAGCTGTTCCCGGATTTGAAGACTTTGGAAATTTACCAACAGACATTGTTAAAGAAAATGGGCTTGTTAATGGGAACAAAGCAAGTAATGAGCTTGATGCTTTAATAATTCCAGGTGGTACTCTTATTGAATCTAATGATATTAACATGGATTTAAATAAAGAGATTAAAAAAATGGCTAATGATGGAAAAGCTATTATTGGAATTTGTGCAGGTTTTCAACTTTTATCTAATCAAATAAATATTGGTAGAAAATCGGAAGTGCCTATTATAAAAAAAGGTCTTGAAATAATAGATGTTAATTTTTCACCATTAATTACAAGTGATAGGATTAAAGCCAAAGTTTTTGATAATTCATTTATAACAAAAAATCAAATTGAAGATGTTGATGGTTTCCATACACACACCTATGGTAAAATTGAAGGATATGCAAAACCTTTGTTTTATTCGAAGGTTCAAAGAATGAATTATGGAGATACCAATGAAAAAGGTGATTATAATATCTTCTCAGGTGCATGTAATGATGATGGAAATGTAATTGGTACAATGATTCATAACATATTAGATGAAAACCCAATTCTTTTAGAAAATTTAATAAATTATATGGACATTAAAAATATTGATAAAATCTACAATAAAAATCTAAAAGTAAAAAAATATCTCCAAAAAGAAATTGGAATAAACACGAATATAAAAATAAAAAAAACCACACCAAACAAAAAACCTAAATATTTAATGATTGGAAGTAACGGATCTGATAGCGGAAAAACATTTATAATGACTGGACTTGCTGGAGCTATTAGAAAAAAAGGTTATAAAGTAGCTTTATTAAAAGTAGGACCAGATGTTCGAGATATAATTCCAGGATTATACTTAACAAAAGGAAAAATGGAAAATTTTTCTTCGATAAAAATTGGACACTTAGGCTGGAAAAATATCAAATCTACAATAGATATGCTAAATAAATCAGATTATGATATTGTATTAATAGAAGGAGTTATGAGTGTATTTACAGGTATTTTAAATGAAAAAGTACCTTTTTCAGCTGCTGAAATTGCAATGTCATCAAAAATCCCAATGATATTAGTTACTGGAGTTAATAAAGGAGGAATTGAATCTGCAGCTATTGACTTAGTTTCACATGCAAATATGCTTGAAACATTTGGAGTTCCAGTAAAAGCAATAATATTAAACAAGGTATATAATGATAATATATTTGACAATGTAGTTCCATATATTAAAAATAATACAAATGTAGACAATATATTGAAACTTCCAAAATTAAAAACAGGTGGAAGAGGATTTATTCCTGAAGTTGAAATAAGATATGATTTATTTACTAAATATGCACTTGAATTAGTGGAAAATAATTTAAATATCAATGATATAATAAATATGGCTTGTGAGATTGAATTTAATAAAATATTTACATTTGAAGAAATTAAAAATAAGATGATATAATGGCATTAAATTTAGGACTTGAAAAAGGAGTTAAACTATCAAAAAAAGATAAAGCACGTCTTATGAAAAAAATAAAACAAGGATGGAAAGCAACATGTTTAGTTCCTGATTATGGATTTGATGAATCTAACAATTTAATATTAAAATCTGAAAATATCCGTAGAATAATAAAAAATGTAAAAATTGAAGAAGATGGAATTTTTATAGAAAAAGCAATAGAAAATGATAAAAATTTAAAAATTACATGGAACTCAATAAGTAAAATATCAAATTCAAAAGAAATGCGTGATGGACTTAAAATAGAATTACATAATGAGTTATCTATTAGTTTTAGTATTTATAATTCTTATAAAGTAAAACAGATAACCCAATACATTGCAAATTATATTTTTGAAAAAGCAAATAATTAGATATTTAAATATGCATTTATAATATCTTCGCCTTTAAGTAAAACTAAATTGTTTTTCTCAGCATATTTACATGCATCTTCAATAGATGTAGCTTTACCTGTTTTAGAATCCATCATTTCACAAACAACACAAACTGGAGTTATACCTGCCATTTCACACATTGCAAGACCAATTTCTGTATGACCTCTTCTATTTTTAACTAAACCATCAGCTCCTCTTAAAAGACAAACATGACCAGGAGACCTAAAAGTTTTACCAAAATCCTCAAATCTTTCTTCTTTCATCATCTTTGCCATTTCACTAATAGTTGTTGCTCTATCAATGTCTGTTATTCCTGTAAATGACTTTCTATGATTTACCCAAATTGAAAATGATGATCTCTCATCATAAGGAATATCATTAGGTGTTAATTTTTCTAAATCAGGATATTTTTCACAAGCTGCTTGCATAATTTCTGTCATAAATGGTAATTTAATAGCATCACAATAATCAGAATGCAGACAATTACAGATTAAACCACCTGCATAATCTCTCATAGTAGCTATTGATTTAGGAGTTACAAATTCAGAAGCGATAATCATATCTACTTCTCCTTCTCTATCATCATCATCAAAAACTAATATAAATTCACCATTTCTTAAAGCTTCAAAACCTTTTTCTAAATCTGTTTCATGATTCATAGTAATACTTCCTTAAATACTATAGAACCAGGGCTAAAATTAAACAATTCTCTTTCATCCGGACTATCACCGTCGGTTTTGGAATCTCACCAAATCAACATATTATGCTCGTGGACTTATATTAAAAATCACCACCGGTGGAGAATTTCACTCCGCCCTGAGAACGTGTTTAAACGGTTTATCAATCATACATTAAATATTTTGTGGTAAAAAAATTAAAATTCTAAAGAAACAATATCCCCATCTTTAAGAAATAATTTATCTCTAAGCTTATCTTTAGCTATAAATTCTAGATAATTTTCTTCATGAGTTGTTTTAGCTGGAAATACAATAGCTCCATTAATTTCATCATTCAACTTCGCTTCAATATATTTAACAGCTCCAAAACCTTCATCAGGTTTAATAATGTTTTTACAAGTGTTTTTTATTTCATTAATCTGTGATAAATATTTATCAGGAACAATGACATTTAATGTACCTGGATAAGGGACAAATCCACAGTTTTTTTTAAAGTTTTCAATATAAAATTCTTGTGATAAAAAAAATGCTGCTTTTCCAAATCCAGATGTAACTTCACCTTTAATTTTCATGTATGACCTCTTTTATTATTTTATATAGTAGATATATTTAAGTATTTAAGATAATTTTTTTAAGTGTAAATGATATAAATACTACTAATTAAAATATAAGGGATAAAATATGGAAATTAAGACAATATCGACAGATGTATTAATTATTGGATCTGGAGGTGCTGGTAGTCGTGCAGCTATTGAAGTTAATGATTCAGGTTTAAAAGCATTAATAGTGTCAAAAGGATTATCTTTTAGATCAGGATGTACTGGAATGGCTGAAGGTGGTTATAATGCTGTTTTTAAAGCAATTGATAAGGACGATTCGCTTGAAGCACACCTTGCAGATACATTAAAAGGTGGAAGCTATCTTAATGATAAAGAACTAGTAGAAATATTAGTTAATGAATCTCCAAAAAGATTAATTGATTTAGAAAATTATGGAGCAATATTTGAAAGACAAGAAAATGGTGATATAAATCAAAGACCTTTTGGAGGTCAAAGTTATAGAAGAACCTGTTTTCAAGGAGATAGGACAGGAGCTGAACTATTAAATGCTCTTAAAGAAGAAATTATTAAAAGAAACATAGAATGTATTGAAGAAGTTATGATTACTTCATTAGTTACAAAAGATGCAAAAGTAATTGGTGCATGTGGACTTGATTTAAAAGACTCTAATTTAATATTTTTTCAAGCCAAAGCAGTTATATTAGCTAGTGGAGGTGCAGGTCAATTATATCCTGTAACTTCAAATACATTCCAAAAAAATGGTGATGGATTTGCTATAGCCTACAGAATAGGAGCAAATTTAATTGATATGGAACAAGTACAATTTCATCCAACAGGAATGGTTTCTCCAGAATCTAAAAAAGGAGTTTTAGTAACTGAAGCTGTTAGAGCAGAAGGTGGAAAGCTTTTAAATAAAAATGGAGAACGTTTTATGAAAAAATATGCTCCTGAAAAAATGGAATTAGCTACACGCGATGTTGTTGCAAGATCGATTTATCAAGAAATAATTGAAGGAAGAGGTAGTGAAAATGGAGGAGTATATCTTGATATTACACATCTTCCTGATGAAATAATTGATGAAAAACTTGAAACAATGGTCTTACAATTTAAAAATGTAGGAATAGATATTAAAAATGAAACAATTGAAGTAGCTCCAACTGCACATCATTTTATGGGTGGCTTAAAAATAAAAAAAGATGCATCAACTAATATTAAGAATTTATTTGCTGCTGGAGAAGTTTGTGGAGGAGTACATGGAGCTAACCGCCTAGGAGGAAACGCTTTAGCTGATACACAGGTATTTGGAAAAATAGCTGGGGAAAGTGCATCTAAAGTAGCTAAAAATAATGAATTTAAAACAAATGAAAAAATGGTTAAAAAAGAAGCTTCAAGAATTGAAAATCTAATTAAAAAAGGATCAATAAAACCCAATGAATTTAAAGAGAATATTAAAAACTTAATGTGGGAAAAAGTAGCTATTGTACGAGATGAAAAAAATCTAAATGATGCATTGAAAAAATTATTAGAAATGCAAAAAGATTTAAATAAATTAGATGTTAATAATAAAACTCAATACAATACAGATTTAGTTACTGCACTTGAAGTAATAAATATGGTTGAAATTTGTATTTTGATTGTAAAATCAGCAATATTACGTAGAGAAAGTAGAGGAGCTCATTTTAGACAGGATTATCCTCGAAGTAATGATGCCTGGAAAAGAAGTATAATTTTAAACAAAAATAAAATAAAATTTGAAACTAGATAGTTTCTTTTAATTCTTTTATTACTTGTCTAGCTTTATTATAAATTTCTTCTTCATTCAAGATTGTTAATTTTTTATTTTCCATTAATATTTTACCATTACAAATAGTAGTATCAACATTTGAACCATTTGCAGAATAAATAATATTTGAACTTAAATTAGAAGAACCGGGAACCATATTAACTTGATTTGTGTCGACTAAAATAATATCTGCTTTTTTCCCAATTTCAATAGAACCAATTTCATCATCTAAACCTAAAACTTCAGCACCTTTTATAGTTCCCATAGCTATTGCTTCATTAGCCGTTAATACTTTAGGATTTAAAGTTGCAACCTTTTGAAGAAGAGATGCTGTTTTTAACTCTTCAATTAAATCTAAATTATTATTTGAAGAAGCACCATCAGTTCCAATTCCCACACAAATGTCATTTTCAATTAATTTAGAAATAGGAGCTATTCCAGAAGCTAATTTCATATTACTGCAGGGATTATGTGAAACTTTAACATTATTTTTCTTAATAATTTTAATTTCTTCGTCACTTAACCATACACAGTGAGCTGCTATAACATCAGACCCTAAAAAGCCAATACTATCTAAATATTCAAAAGGTCTTAATCCTTTTTCATTTAATATATCATTAATTTCTTTTTGGGTTTCACTAACATGAATATGAATTCCAATATTATATTCATTAGCTAATTTTCTAATTTCTTTTAATAATTCTTCAGAAGCAGTGTATGGAGAATGTGGTCCAAAAAATACTTTAATTCTTCCATCCGCCATTCCATTACATTTGTCAAATAAAGCCATGTTCTCTTTAATTTCATTAGCTCTTTTATCAGCGTCTGAAAAATCAATCATTCCATAAGATAACACGGCTCGCAACCCAGCATCATCAACGGCTCTTGCTACATCTTCCATGTAAAAATACATGTCAGAAAATGTTGTTGTTCCTGACTTTATTAGTTCAATTGCACCTAATAAAGCTCCAATATAAGAATAATCACCTGTAAGATTTGCTTCCATTGGCCAAATATAATCATTTAACCAACTATCTAAACTCAAATCATCGGCTAATCCTCTAAATAATGTCATTGATAAATGTGTATGAGTATTTATAAATCCTGGAAGTAAGATTTTTCCGGTAGCATCAATGATTTTATCTACATCATTTTCATCTATCCTGCTAGAAATTTCAGATATTTTATCGTTTTTTATTAAAAGAGATTGTTTTTTTCCTTTAAAATTATTAGAATCTAAAATAAATGCGTTTTTAATTAAAATAGTATTATCTTTCATAATAACACCTGAAAAAAAATAAAAAAAAGTTAAAAACTTATTCTAAGTTTTTAATTGCTAATTTAATATCATCTGCTTTGACAGTTTTACGTTTTGCAATTTTAGCTACATTTTTAGCTTCAATAGCAACATTACGTGCAACTTCTTCAACATAATCGGCTAATGCATCTTTAGCATCTTCACTTACTCTTTCTGCACCAGCATCTTTGATGATTCTAGCAATAGGAGCTTTTGGTATTTCAGACATGATTTTCACCTCTTATTAATTAGTAATAACTTAATGATTATATTTGAATTAATATTAAGTTAAATATAAGGTTAAATACTCATCATATTTAAATATTATTGTAAATTTAAAGGTATTAAATCAAAAAATAAGAAAAATTATTTAATTAAAAGAATAATAATATCAATTAATTAAAAAAATTGAGAAGATATGATGAAAATTAAAATTGCCATTCCTTCAAAGGGAAGAATAAGTGAACCCTCAATAAATATTTTAGAAAAGGCAGGATTAGGATTGATTGATAAAAATAATAGAAGATTAATCTCTAAAACATATAATAAAGATATTGAAGTGATGTTCGCAAGAGCTTCAGATATTCCTGGTTTTGTTCATGACGGTGTTGTTGATATGGGTATAACCGGTGTGGATTTAATTGAAGAAAGTGAAAGTGATGTTTTAGAGCTATTAGATTTAAGATTTGGACAAACAAAATTAGTGATAGCTGCTCCTGATGAATCTAATATTAACTCAATTAATGATATTACAACAGACTTAACAATAGCTAGTGAATTTCCAACATTAACTAAAAAATACTTAAAAAAGCATGATTTGGATTTAAAAATTGTTAAATTAAGTGGATCAACAGAAGCTGCTCCATTTATTGGTGTTGCTGATTTAATTAGTGATTTAACAAGTACTGGAACCACATTAAAAATGAATCATCTTAAAATTATTGATACTATCCTTGAAAGTAGTATTGTTCTTATAACAAATAAAGAAAACTATGAAAAGAAAAAAATATTGATTGATGCTGTAAATACAAGTATTAAAGGAGTTTTAGATGCTGAGAGAAAGAAGCTTATAATGATGAATGTAAAAGAAAAAGATTTAAATAAAGTAAAAGACGTTATGCCATCTATGGCTGGTCCTACAATATCTGAAGTTTTATCAAAAGAAAAAACCGTGGCTGTTCAAGCGGTTATCAATGAAGATGAAGTATTTGAACTTGTTAATGATTTAAGAACAGCAGGAGCTAAAGATATTTTAGTAGTTCCAATTGAAAGAATAATATAGCTATTTACTTATAAATATAAAAGGGTTGGTAAAAATTTTCAAATTAAAAAACATGATTTCAATAAAAGACTTCGAAAGAAGTGATATTGAATATATTCTTGATGAAGCATCGAAATTAGAAAATATAGCTAAATCTAAAGAAGTGTGTGAAGAATTAAAAGGAAAAATTTTAAGTTTAATGTTTTTTGAACCTTCAACAAGGACGAAAATGTCATTTGAAACCGCAATTAAACGTTTAGGAGGAGAGTGTATTGGATTTGAAAATAGTAGATCTAGTTCTGTTTCAAAAGGTGAAAGTATAGCTGATACTGCAAAAATGTTTGAAGGTTATAGTGATGCATTAGTTATTAGACATGAATATGAAGGAGTATCTAAATTTATATCAGATATTGTTGATGTTCCTGTTATTAATGCAGGAGACGGAGCTGGTCAACATCCAACACAAACATTACTTGATTTGTTCACTATAAAAAAAGAAATTGGTGAAATAGATAATTTAAAAATAGCTTTAATTGGCGATTTAAAATTTGGCCGTACTGTACATTCACTCGCTAATGCATTAGGACTATTTAAAAACATGAAAATTTATTTGGTATCTCCTCCAGAGTTAAAAATGCCAAATGAAATTCTTCACGACTTAAACAAAACAAACATTGAATATGAAGAGGTAGAAAGTATTGAAAAAATAATTGATGATGTAAATGTATTATATATCACTAGAATTCAAAAAGAAAGATTTGTTGATATTGAAGATTATATAAAAATAAAAGGAGCTTATATTATTAACAAAAAAATGCTTGAAGGTAAAGATTTGATTGTAATGCATCCATTACCTAGAATTGATGAAATTGATAGTGATGTTGATAATACAAAATACAATAAATATTTCTCACAGGCAGCTAATGCAGTTCCTGTAAGAATGGCTATTTTAAATACACTAATTAAAAACAACCCTAAGTAGGAAAAAGAGTTGATTCAAGTAAATTTAAATCACACTGAAGCTTTATAATATTAGTTCTTCCTTTTCCACGACCACGAGAAATTGTGTTTGTAGAAATAATTCCTAACATTTCAAGTTCATTAATAAAATCAAAAATTCTTCTATAAGTAACTGAATCTTTATTAGACACTTCTTTATATGCATCATATAATTTACCAGAAGTAATTTCACCATTTTCCTTTGTTAAGTTTAAAATAGCTTCTAAAACTCTTTGTTGTTGAATAGGTAACGTTGATATAATTTCTGTTACTTTATTATGTTCTATCTTGTCTTTTGCTCTTTTTACATGACTACTAGATACATTTTCAGAATCTTCATCAAAAGCTAATTCACCAGAAGTTCTAAGTAAGTCTAATGCATACCTTGCATCACCTTCTTCTTTAGCTGCCATAGCAGAGCATAATGGAATAACATCATTTTCTAAGACTCTTTCATGAAAAGATAACCCTGCTCTATCATATAATATATCAGCTAATTGATCTGCACCATATGGAGGAAATACAATTTCCTTATCATTTAAACTACTGTTAACTCTTGACTTGATAAGACCTTTAAAGTCTAAATAATTACTAATTGATAAAATAGAAACATTTTCAGTTCTTGTTAATGTGTATAAAATTCCATCCCCATCTTTATCAAGTAAAATATCAATTTCATCCAAAATAACAATTAAAATAAGTTTTTTTCCAAATGAATTTGTTTTAAAGATGTTTCTAAATGTATTAACAATTTCACTTTTTGTCCAACCTCGATTAGGAACATCACGACCAAGTTTTTGACATAAATGAGCAATTACTTGATATTCAGTTGTATAGTCAGTACATCTGATATATTCAACTCTTATAAAAACATCTTTATTTTTTGAAGCTTCATTTAATTGCTCACGAGCAAATTTTGAAGCTGCAGTTTTACCAGTACCAGTTTTTCCATAAATTGTAATATTTGATGGCGTGACATTATTTAGTGCATCTACCCAATATTTCGCGATTTGTTTAATTTGATCTTCCCTATGTATTAATTTTTCAGGTAGAAATCGGTGATCCAATGGTTTTTTATCCTTGAAAATTGTATTATTTGTTTCAAATTCATCAAAAATATTAGTCATAAAAATAACCTCAATTAAAATGTAAGAATAATATGTAAAAATAATTAGTATTATTTCCAGTGATAATATATACAAAGATGTATTAAATAAAGTTTTTTATTACAAAATTATTTAAATGTATTATTTTGATTAAAAAATAAAAAATTAAATTAACAACGATTAGTTATATTTAAAAATAATAATTATTAAAAGAGTACATTATAAATAAATAAATTTTAAATTGATTAACATTTATATAATTAATTAAATAAAGTATTTGTTTAATTTAATAAAAAAATAAAAATAGAAATAGTCATGGATTTCAAGTGTAAAAATTAATATTACACATGAAAAATAACAGAGGGACAGATTGATTTCAAGTGTAAAAAAATAAAGATAGAAAATAAAAAATCAAGACATGGATTTCAAGTGTAAAAAAAATAAAATTTAAAAAAATGAGATAAATTTCAAATATTTACAGTAGAAATACACCTCTTCAATTCTAATATATCTTCGTAAAGATTATACTTGAAACGTATCTCTCTCACTCTAGACAAACATTGTATTATCACTGGGAGTATTTTTAGAAAAATCAAGTTTTTCAAATTTCTTATCAATCAACCAGATACAATGTAGCTTAGCTTTAAAAACACGCTTTAAAGTTTTAATAAAGTTATGCTTTGTTAATCCATCACTAAAAATTTCATCTGTAATAATAAAACCATTTAATAAATCTTGGTCAATTTGAAGTTCATAATCAACTAAAAAATTATTTAATCCAAAATTAAGGTCTAAAATAAATTCTTTTTTAATATTATCTTTAGATTCTTTCATTAATTCTAAATGTTGTGGTGCAATTTGAGTTGCACATCCAATTACAATACAATCTTTTCTTTTCGGTTTAACAACATCCATCATATTCTCTTTTGGAAATTCAACGATATAGTGAAAATCAACATTTTCTTCGAATTTTTCTTCGCGGTAAAATCCTTCATCGACTAACCATTTTTTAACATCATTTTCAATTGTCATATTAATCATTATTAAAATTTTATAATAAATTATTTATTTTTATAGTATATATAATAAAACATGTTAAATTATGATAGTATATATGATATAAATTTAATTAATTTTAATTCATTGAATTTATTTTTATTTATTATATTAACATTAATTTGTGCAATATTAATAGATATAACATTTGGAGAACTTCCTGTTAAGATTCATCCAGTTGTAATTATAGGCCATATAATAAACTTTTTTAAAAATATTTTTATTAAAATAAATAATAAAATCTCAGGATTGTTACTTGTTGTATTCACAAGCATAATTACACTAACAATTGTGGCCTTACTAATCTTTTTTTCTACATTTAACTTGATAATTTATTTTATTATATTTACAATATTATTATCATCAACATTTTCTATTAAAATGTTATTAGAAACAGCTATTAATGTTAAAAACAATTTAGATGAGAGTTTAGAAAAAGCTCGTGAATCAGTATCATATTTAGTTAGTAGAAATACACAAGAACTTACAGAGTCTTTTATTGTATCAGCAACAATTGAAAGTATGACTGAAAACATTACAGACTCATATGTAGCTCCTATTTTTTATTATTTCATTTTTGGATCTTTATTATTAATTTTTTCAAATAATAATTTTATTATATTACTATTATTAATTTCATTTTTTTATAGAATTTCAAATACATTAGATGCAATGGTTGGATATGAAACTGATGAATTAAAAATTATTGGCTATATTCCTGCTAAATTAGATGATGTTTTAAATTATATTCCATCAAGAATTGCTGGAATTTATATAGTTATATCATCATGTTTATTAAAATATAATTATAAAAATAGTTACAAAATGTTTAAAAGAGATGCTAAGAATTGTCCAAGTCCAAACTCTGGATTTACAATGGCAACAACGGCTGGAGCATTAGATATACAATTAATTAAAAAAGAAACATATGTTTTAGGAGATAAAAATAAAGAAATAGATTCTACAGACATCAACAAAGCAGTTAAACTCTCAAAAATAACAATGTTTTTATTCACAATTACAATTATTTTTTTATTAACAATTATTTATGTGATATCATGAAAATAGCTATTATTTCAGTATCTTTTAAAGGTAAAAAATTAGCACATCAATTAAAAGAAAAATTAGATAAAGACTCAACCATTATTTCAACCGTGTTATATCATAAAAATGTAAGAAAATATTTTCAATTAATATTTTATGAATATGATGCTATAATAGCAATAATGGCATCTGGTATTTTAGTTAGATCTATTGCACCTTTAATTGAATCTAAAGTAACAGATCCTGCTATTTTAAATATTGATGATAATGGAAATTTTGTTATTAGTGTCCTTTCTGGTCATTTAGGTGGAGCAAATGAATTATGTGGAAAAGTATCAAGGTTAATTGATGCAACTCCTGTAATTACAACTTCAACAGACGTGAATAAAAAATTAGGGATAGATACACTGGCTAAAGATTTATATTTGAGTATTAGTAATACTAATGAGATTTTACACTTTAATAAAGCTATTTTGGATAATAAGAGAATTTTTATCAAATTAAATGATAAATCTAATTATGATTATTTGTATGAGTATTTAAGTAAAGTTACACTTGAAATAGATGTTTTAATTTCTCAAAGTAGTAAAATAGATCCTAATGAAATTTTGTGTCGTGTTGAGAATCATGAATTAACGTTAATACCTAAAAAAATAATTGTAGGTATTGGATGTAGACGTGGTAAAAAATGTGAAGAAATTGAGGAAAAATTAGACATGGCATTAAATACATTGAATTTATCAAAATCTAGAATTAATGGTCTAGCCTCTGCTGAAATAAAAAAAGATGAAAAAGGAATATTAAATTTAGCTAAAAAATTAGATATCTCAGTTAATTTTGTAGAATTAGATAAATTGAGATTATTTAGCTCAAAAAATGTTCAAAAATCAGAATTTGTGTATTCAAAATTTGGAATTTATGGTGTTTGTGAACCTTCAGCTCTTATTACAGCAGGTTTCGATTCAAAATTAATTTATAAAAAAACACAAAATGATGGTGTTACAATTTCAATAGCTGTTTCAAAATAAAAAAGAAAAGTTTTAGATAGATTCTAATTTGGATAATACTTCCCAAATTAAAGTTCTAGCATGAACTGGAATATTAGGATCATTACTAATTTCATCTAATTTTCCTAGAACAGCGCTAATTTTAACAGATTGATCTTGTTCTCCATCTTTTAGAAGCTCATTGGATTGATCAGCTGCTTCTCTAATGTTACGAGGAACAGTATTGTTTTCTTTTATATATTCAAGTATTTCACATACTTCTTTTAATGTTGCGTTGCTTATAATAACTCCCTCCAAAAATAGTCAAATTTTTATTAATAAATAATATTAGACATGTATATTTATATATTTTGTGGTTAAATTGATGTTTTAGGTTAATGAAAAAATTTATATTAAAGATTAATTCAAACTATAATATATGTCTGAAATAAGCAAAACAACTATTAATTTACCGAAGGAATTAAAAAAAGAATTAAAAAAAATCGCAATCGATGAAGATACTTCATTATCTGGATTAATAATTCAAATGATTAATGAAGGATATGAAGCTAGAACAAATAAAAAAATTGATTCAGATGAAGATTAAATATAATCTTCTGATGAATTTAACATATGAGTAATAAATTGAGTTTTTGCTGTTTCTTCTACAAATAATGCAAGAGATTCTGCTTCTTTTAAATTATCACTAATACAGACAACACCATGATTTTTTAAAATCAAGACATTTTCAGTAGATAATCCTTCTGCAGCTTTTTTTGCAAGTTTATTAGTTCCTGGTTTTTCATAATCAATATAAGCTAAAAATTTGGAATTAACAGTTCCAAAACCCTCATATCTTTTAATTCTTTTTGATGAGAAAGCAAAACCAGTAGCATAAGGAGAATGAGTATGGACAATTGCATTTACATCATTCCTATTTTTATAGATTTCAATATGCATATTGACTTCAGATGAAGGTTTTCCTTTTGTTAAAATATTTCCATTAATATCAACTAAAACTACATCCTCTTCTTTTAAATCTCCAAGTGATTTTAAAGTAGGAGTAATAGAAATAATATCACCACACTCGCTTTTATGTCTTGTACTAATATTTCCAGCTTTTCCAGAAACAAGTCCTTTTTCATAGACATTATTTGATATATTAACAACTTCAGCAATATTTTTTTTCATTAATAATCACCTTAAATAAATTTTAAATGTTTATATTTTCCTTTATAAAGAACTGGGACTTCTGCAGGTGTTGGTTCAATATTATAAATTTTTTGAAATTCGGTTTGAGTTTGAAAAGTTCCTGAATTAATTAAATGAATTCCATTGAATTTTCTATAAGTATTAATATGAACATGTCCAGTATGGAATATATCTGGAATTTCATCAATAACTAAATAATCTTCAAGTTCAGAAGCTAATGGTGTCCTTTCACCATAAATTGGAGCTAAATGTCTTTTTTTAAGTAATTCTTCCATTAATAAATCATTTCTTTCATGAGTAAATTCTTTAACAGCCATTACTAAGTCATCAAAACTACGTCCATGATAAATTAAAACATGAATCCCATCTAATGATACAACGCCAGGATTACTAATAAATTCAACATTATCAAGCTCATATAATGCTTTTGCATATTCTTCAGGAACTGCAGGTTGAGGTTCAGCAACTCTTGAAGCGTCGTGGTTTCCAGGGGCAATAATAATTTTAATATCACTTCTTACATTTCCTAAAAATCTTGCAGCTTCATTATACTGCTCTGTAATGTCTTTAATAGCTAATTCTTTTTCTTGATTTGGATAAACACCAATACCATCCACTATGTCTCCACCAATAACAAGATATTTTACATCTTCTGCTATTTTTCTTTGCTCTTCAGTTCCATAGTCACAGTTAATCCAATCAATGAATCTTACAAATGCATCTTCTAGAAATGTTAAACTACCAATATGGACATCTGATAGAAATACTATACTAAAATCCATTTTCTTTTCAGGAATTCTTGAAACACCAGGATTAATAATTTCTTGACCAAAAGCAAAATGACTATCATCACTTTTATTTGCAATAACACCTACAACTTCATCTTTAACCAATTTTTCAGCTTCTTTAAATAGGTCTTCTTTTTTATTTGTAAATAGAACAGATATTGTTCCTGTATCATCTTCAAATTCAATAATTTTATGTCCATTTTTACTTGATCTTATTTCTTTAACCATTAAAATCATACTTAAAGAATCTTGATCTTCTTCAATATCAGCTATTTTAGTGTAATTTTTAAGTTCAGGTCTACTAGATAAAATTTTAGCTAATTTATCATATCTACTTTTAAAATAAGAAATTAAGTTTTCAATCTCACCACTAGTATATGACTTTTTACTAGTGTCTTGTAAGATTTCAAAATCGTATTTTACATTAGTTTTTTCTAAATTCCTTTTAAATTCAATTTTTTCATCTTTAATTGTTTCAGAAGCTTCAACAATAGTTGGATTAATGTATTTTTCAACATTATCACTTTCTTTTTTTAAATCATCAATTTTTTCTTTAACATCACTTTTAATTTCTATTTCTTTTTTATCAACAGAAGGTCCTAGTGTTTTTTGAATTATATTATTTTCTTTTTGTTTTCCTGTAATTTCATTTATAATATCTTCGCTTACAGAAACTAAGTCTTTTGATGAATACTTATCACTTTTTAATTTAACTATTAATGATGATGCAAAATCAAGAGGATTTTCAGCATTATTTACTATATTATAGGCTTCTGGTGAAAGGTTTATTCCTTTTTTTGCAAATTTTAGTAAAATTTTATTAGTAGTCATGCTAGTTAGACTTTTTATTTTTAAGATTTATAAAGTTTGAGAATTTATATTTGTAATTTTTATATTATTTTGATAATAGGACATTATCTCACTAATTTTTAATATTTTTTACTTATTTTTTATTTAATTTTGTATACTATGAACTATAATCTTGTATTATAAAAACTAATCATTATACTTATTTTATTCATGGTTTTTAGATGATATTATTAATTATATCTTGTTTGTGCCATGAATTTAAAAAATTTGATTCCTGAAGATTATATGTGATATTTATATTAAATAATTTGGTTAATCAAATTGGTTGTTCGAAAAGCTAATCTTACATTTATTGATAATCTTGGTGAAACTGTTTAGCATCATTAAATTTTGAGAATTAAATTGGATCATGATGATCTGATTGTTAAATCCTTTAAAATAACTATAATAGCCACACGTGAAGTGGATTTAGTTAAATTCATCATGTGAGTGGAGGGAACCAAAGTTAAAAACATTCATGAATGAAATTATTTACTAATAAATAACAATTAAAAATAATGAAACAATATCTTGAAGAAATTATTAAATTAGATGAATAAGATGACAATGAACTTGGATGACGAATCTGGTAACAGTATTTCAGAAACACGAACCAAAAAAAAATTAAAATCTAAAAACAACCTCTTAAAAAACTTCCCAAAACATATTAAATAATTATTCAGATATATAAAGAAATCCTAAAAAAAATTTAATCTAAAACTAAAATATGAAACATACAATGCAAATTTCTAAAAATCATTCAAGTTTTTTATAGTGCCAAATGCTAACATATAAATAGTATTATAGTTAATTACTAAACTTTTGATATAAATGTTTCACACCAATGTATTGTAATATTGTTCTTTTCAATATTTTCATTGAAGGTTTTTTTGACTAGTTCTTTTAGATGTTCTTTGGATTTTAGGTATTCATTGCGAATTATATTTTTCATTATTCTCCAAAGCTGTTCTATGGGATTTAAGTGTGGAGAATAAGGTGGGAGATTAATTAACTCAATATTAAGAATTTTAGCTATTTTTTTAATAAATGCAGAT
>NZ_LWMU01000053.1 GCF_001639275.1 Methanobrevibacter oralis | reverse complement strand
TCTAACAAGATCAACATTCGAATAGTTAAATATATATTGGTTGCCATCCAAAATAAGATATGGAAGGCATTTGTTTTTGGTATTCATGTATAAATATTTGTCTTCCAACCTATATAAAACTTATTATAGCTTAAATTAAGAATATAATTACAAAAATATGGTAAAAATAATTTAAGAAAAAAATCAACCAGTTAATCAAAAATTAGAAAGATTTAAAAAGAAATAAAAAACGCAAAAAACTAGTATTAAAACCCATCACAACAAGAAAACAACAACTAATATTTAAATCTTTTCACAAACACAACATAAAACACAAAAAAAAATCAAAGAAAAAGAAAAAAAACTAAAAAAATATGACCAAGAGCTAACAAATTGACAGTGCCAAAAAAAATAATAAGGATTAATAATTAAATCCCTATTTTTTAACAGTGATTTTCTTTAAAATAGTGTTTTTAATATATCTTATGCTAATAGTATACTTACCAACACTACCCACCTTAAGTTTTATACTAGCTATTCCTTTAGAATTAGTTTTAGCAGAATATGTTTTACCTTTAAATTTAAAAGTAATTTTTTTGCCTTTAACTGGTTTTTTATTTTTATCTACTAATTTTGCAGTATATTTAAAGGATTTACCCTTTTTAACTGTTTTAGCACTTGCTGATAGGGTTTGTTTTACAACAAGTTTATTAGATACAACATGTCCTTGATATTCAGAGGTAATTGTATATGTTTTAGGATTAAGATTAATTTTCAATTTAGCATAACCTGCTGCATCGGTTTTAACCTTATAAGTCACTCCATTAATTTTAATATTTACAATTTCCCCTGCACCAACAAACTTGCCATATTTATCAGTAGCTCGAACTTTGTAATAAGTTCCATCTAAAAAATACATTGCAATATCTTTATTTTCAATTAGTTTAGGGTTTGTAACAATGCTTATCTTATTATTTGCATCTAATGCACTTTCATAAGTATCACTACCATTAAAAGAAGTTACAACATTATATAAACCAGGTTTTTCTAAAATAGGGAATTTAGCATTTCCATTTTCATCAGTGATTGCATGATATGTTTTACCACCAATAGTTAAATCAACAGTCACACCAACAATAGGATTACCATCAATATCTGTTAATATCGGTGCGAATTTAGATCCATCACCATATTTCATAGATAAATTTGAAGTATTTAAAACAACTTTAATTTTAGATACTGAGAAGTTAGAAGTAGTCTCATTAGATGGATTGTATTTATCATCACCACTGTAAACAGCAGTAACAGTGTAATTACCTGCAGGCAAATCAACTTTAATTATAGCTGTAGCATTTTTAACTTCAACATTATTAAATACTTTATCGCCAACAGTTATATTAACAGTTCCAGTAGCATCATCAGGAAGGTTAACAGTTATTACTTGTTCTTCTCCAACATTAACAGAAGGAGCATCTAAAGTAATTTCACAATCATTTTTAGTAATATTTAAACTAGCTTCTTCAGAACTAGCAGCTTCATATTTATCATCTCCAGAATACAAAGCAACAACAGTATAATCTCCAGCAGACATGCCAGTTACATTAATACTTACTTTACCACCATCAAGAACACCAATAAATGATTTATCTCCAACTTTAACAGTTACATTACCTGTAACATTTTTCCCTAAGTCAAAATCATAAGTAACATTTTCACCAACTTTAGCTTCCATATCTGTTATTTCAATGTCAATAGAATATAATTTCACGGTGAAAGTATAATTTTGAGAAGAACTTGGAGCATATACCGTATCTGCTGTTTCATCACCTAAGTATTTAGCAGAAACATTGTAAATACCTGCTTTAGAAGTGTCTCTGTAAATAAAATTATCACCAACTTCGGTAGTATTAACTTTAACACCATTTACATAAATTTCTACTAGGCCCATAATAATTGTACCATTATCATCTTTGACAATTGGAGTAATAACAACAGGAACATCGACATTAACACTATTATCTTCAATTTCAACAGTGGTTGTTGTAGTTTTGGTAAATTTAGTTACATTGAATTTTACCTTATCAGATGTGCTATTTAAATAATGAAGATTGGATTTATTGAATCCTTCATATATTGCATATACTTCATGTTCACCAAAAGTTAAGGAATTTGTATCGACTAAAGAATATGATTCACCAGCAGTAATATTAGCTACAATAGCATTATCTAAATAAATAAATACTTTACCTTCATTAATAACATTATTATTCTCTTTATCTAAAACAGTGGGAGTAATTACAATTGATTCGCCACGTTTAATTTCATTTTTGCTTAATGAAACACTAATATTTGTAGCATAATCAGGTACACTTCCAACATAAACAGTTAAAATATTACTCCAAGATTCTGGAATATTTTTATTTGCATATCCAGGATGATAATATTGAACTGTATGTTTACCTGAATTAAGTTGTAGTTTATATTTAGTATAAGAACTAAGAGTAGAACCATTTTTATAACCAGTATAGGTACTGTCTACTTTTACACCGTCTACATAAACATCACATTTAATGCCTGTATATTTTAATAAATCATATAACTCATCATCTGTAAAATTAGAATTAGATAGTGAATTGTATAAAAATAAAGTAACACCACTAGCAAAATCAGGGTATACTAACAAAGTAGTATTGTTTGGATCATCTTCTTCATAGATTTTAAGAGTTGATATTGATGTATCCTCAATAACTTCAAAAGTATACTTCTCAGAAGAACTTCCATTAATAGTTGTATACATTACTCCTTTATACTCTTCTTTAAAATCATGATAAACAGCATGGACCTTATGATTACCTAAATCTAAGCTAGAAGTATCTAATGTATAATTTTCATTAATATTAATGTTTCCAGCTACCAATACGTCATCAACGTAAATATCAATTGTTCCATCATTTGTTTCATAATTATTTGAATTAATAAGAACTTTTGGAGTAATTTTAATAGATTTACCTTTTTTAACAGAGTTTGAATCTAAACTAAGAGCAGTTGTAGATGGGCTGTAATAAATAATAGTTAAATTATTACTAGTTGCATTTGAAAGAACACCATTGCCCTTATAAATAGCATTGATTAACCAAACACCTGCATTTGTAAAACTAGTATTAGTATAAGCTTTATATGTAACATATAGTGAATTAGTAGGTTCCAGACCAACACTCATTTCACCTAATTTTTGCCCTCCAGCATATAAAGTAATTTTTTCAGCTATTTTTCCATTTTCGAAAGTTATATAATTTTGAATCTCATCACCAAAGGTTGAATCAGATAATATGTCTCCAATAGTTACTAATGTACCTGCTTTAAGATAAACAAAATCATCAGCAGTTGAATTAAAGTAAATTTTAAGAGTAGTGTTTGAAACAGGTTTTTCCTTAATATTTGTAATTCCAAAACCTTTTGCAAACCAAGTATTCATATAAGATTTTAAAACTACTTGGAAATAATGTGAACCAGTTTCGTTTATCTCATAAAAAAGTGTATTATTTAATAAATCAGAATAAGTGCCCATATCTTTCATGTTATTACTATCACCATCAATACGAACATATACTTTAGTACTGGAACCAAAATTATAAGCATTTTTTTCATCATTTAGTTTGATTTGTAAAACATCCCCCACATAATAGGAATCCTTTGGATTAAGAATTTCTGATGTCAAATCATCATCGTAATAATATTCTTTACCATTAAACTCATCATATTGACCAGTACCTAAAATAGGTTTATTATCAGAGGATTTCATTACTGTTTTATCATTTTCAATTTTGATATTAGAACTATTATCAATTTCTAAATCGAGTGCATTTTCTTCTTGTGAAATATCAACATCAGTACTTTCGCTAATACCTATTGAATCGACACTATTCAGATTAAAAGTTGAATTTTCGTCTAAATCATGTGCACTAACCGAATTAACAGCTACAATAGTTATTAAAAGCACTAAAAAAATCATCAAGATTTCTTTGTTAAATTTGATAATTTCACCTCCATTTTATAAATTAAATTAAAAAACAGATATTAATTGATAAAAAAAATTTAGGAATACCAAAATAATATCCAGTAATACTTTATAATACAACCTATATAAACATGCCCAATAATGTTCGATGTCATTAAAATGAATTTTAAAAAAAATAAGGTATTAATTAATTTGAATTATAAAAAAAAATAAAAAAATTATGAAGTATCAGCTACTTCAATAGCTTCTACTTCAATATCTGGAGTATACTCATCTTCATCTAATACAGATCTAGTACTCATTACTCCAAATAACATTGTAGATAAATTATGTATCATTGAAGATGTAGCTGGAGTAATTGTACCTAAAATACCTAAAGCAATTAATGTACTATTAACAGCCACAATACCATGATAATTAATATAAATCTTATCAAACATGCCAGTGCTTAGTTTTCTAAGAGTTACCAAATCATATAAATCATCGGAAAGCAAAGATATATCAGCTACTTCACGAGCAATATCAGATGAATTTTTCATTGAAACTGACACATCAGCAACTGCCAATGCAGGAGAATCATTAATACCATCCCCGACCATGATTACAGTTTTTCCTTCTTCTTTTAGTTTCTCAACAATTCTAGATTTATCTTCTGGAAGTACTTGAGATTCGTATTTATCAATGCCTAAAGCATTAGCAATACTTTTTGCACCACTTTCACTATCACCAGTAAGCATTACTATATTTTTAATACCTAACTCTTTGAGTTCTTCAATAACATATTTTGCTTCCACTCTAACAGGATCTTCAATACAAATCAATGCTTCAAGTTTTCCATCAATTGCAAAGTAAACAACAGAATGGTCTTTTACCTCTTTATCTATTCTTTTTTGTTGAGTTTTGGTAACCTTAACTTTTTCGTCATCAAATAAGAAATGAGCACTACCAATAAGAGCCCTTTTATCATCATATTGAGTAACAATACCATGAGCTACAATGTATTCTACTTCACTGTGATCCTCTTCATGCTTGAGACCTTCTTCTTCAGCTTGTTTTACAATAGCAGTTGCAATACTGTGTGCAAAGTGTTCCTCAATACATGCAGCCATTCTTAAAAGCTCATCACGACCATAT
The DNA here is from genome assembly GCF_001639275.1 of Methanobrevibacter oralis. Lineage (NCBI taxonomy): Archaea > Methanobacteriati > Methanobacteriota > Methanobacteria > Methanobacteriales > Methanobacteriaceae > Methanobrevibacter > Methanobrevibacter oralis. The sequence goes on along the minus strand of NZ_LWMU01000053.1, from coordinate 23,526 downwards.
CTTTTTGACATTGGAATAACTTCAACAACTTTTGGAGATGCATTAGTTAATGTTCCAGTTTTGTCAAATACAATTGTATCAGCGATTGCATAGTTTTCAAGGAATTTTCCACCTTTAACCATCATCCTATGATCAGATGCTTCCCTCATAGCCGAAATTACAGATAATGGAGTAGTTAACTTAATCGCACATGAAAAATCAACCATTAATACAGATAATGCTTTCGTAGCATTTCTAGTAATTAAATAAGTTAAAAATGTTGTTAAGAAACTATATGGAACAATTGAATCAGCTAATTTTTCAGCTCTACTTTGAGCATCAGCCTTATACTCCTCAGAGTTTTCGATTAGATCTATAATCTTGTTCAACCTTGTTTCCTTATTAATTGAGAAAACTTCAATAATTAGGTTTCCTTCTTCTACAACTGTACCTGCATGAACAGTTTTTCCGTTTGATTTATGAACAGCTAACGGTTCTCCAGTCATTGAAGACTCATTAACCATACCTTCTCCATCAATTACTTTACCATCCACAGGAATTACATCACCCATGTGAACTTTGATTTTATCTCCTTTTCTAATATCCGCTGCAGGACATTGTATTTCGGTACCATCTTCTCCTACGACCCATAGAGTATCGATATTTAAAGCTAAACTGTCTCTTAAAGTACTTTTAGCTTTTTGTACGGTGTAGTCTTCTAATGCATCGGAAATAGACAATAAGAACATCATAGAACTAGCTGGTTTGAAGTTTCTTTGTAATAATGCACCTGCAACAGCAGCCCCATCAAGTAAAGCAACATCGACACGGAAACTAGTTAAACTATCAAAACCTTCCCACAAGTAATCTATAGCATAATAAATAGTTATAAGATTTCTTAAAGGAATTGGATAGAAAATATTTCCCAAAAGTCTTCCTAAAACCATTTTAGATAATTTTAAAAGAAAATCGTCAGTGATTTCTCTTGAAAGTTGAGCTTGAGTAGGTTCACCCTCAAATAAATCATCAATTGTAATATTATTCAAGATGTCGAAAATTTTTCCTTTATTTTCAACATTCTCATAATAAATCAAAAGACTACCATTTCTATGGGACGTAAAAACTTCTATGATAAAATCATTTTCTAAAAGTAATGAAGCAAGACCATAACCTTCCTCTTTAGTGAAAGCCCATTGGCCTGATCGGACTCTTAAACGAGTACCTTTATCATACATTACCTGATATTTCATTTTACGACCTTTTATTAGTGAAGTTATCTATTTATCTTTTACATAAATTTCTTTTTTAGCCTCAGCGTTAGCATCAACAATAATATCTTCTGCATTATCCTTCATATCTTGAAAACATTCTTCTGCATCTTTTTTAGCAGACAATACAGCAGCCATGCCTTTAGTGCAAGTATCTTTTACTGTTTTGGATTCTAATATCTTTTTACCAACAATAGCAGTAGCAATACCACTTGCAAAAATTATAGCATGTTTGTGTTCAAAAGCTTTTTCTAAAAATTTGTTTTCTCTTAACATTTTAATACCGTCCTAAGTTTTATTTTAATACAGTGAAACTCAACTTCACTTACATATAATTTTAATAATTAATCATATATAAAGGTTTAGGTAAAAACTGTACAATTTAGGTATCTAAAAATCAAATATATTATAAAATTCATTATAAAATTTTAAATAAAAAACTATTAATCTATTAATAAATTGAACAAAAATACAAAATAGGCTAATAAAAAATTAATATTTGTTTAAAATTACTTAAAAAGAGTTAAATAGCCTTAAATCTAACTATAACATCTAATATTAGGTATAACTTAAAATTATAAAAATAAATTAAGTTATACCAAAAAATAAGCATATTTTTAGGTTAAACTTAAAAATAATAACCTCAGTTTAGTTTTGCCTAAACTTTAAAATATTTATAATAAATAATAACAAATATCATGTCAATTAATAAAAAATGGTGTAAACTTGAACATGGATAAAAAATTCTTTTCAAAAATTGGATTCAATTATTTAATTCTCGGAATAACTGCATTAATATTTCAAGTATTAGTGATAAGTTTAGTATCTGCAAGCAATATTCCAATATTAACTGATTCAAATATAACAGTAATATTAGTTGCAATATGTAATTATGTTTTACCCTTGCCAATATTTCTTTATTTAATGAATAAATTCGAATCATCAGAAATAGAAAAAGAAAGTGTTGATCTTAAAACATTTATTAAATACATAGCAATAACAATAACTTTGATGTTAATTGGTAATCTAATTGGAATTATACTAACAACAATAATCGGAGGAGCAATACAAAGTGAAATATCCAATCCTGTTGAAAATTTAATTAATAGTACAAATATTTGGTTGAATTTAGCTTTAATAAGCATTATTGGACCTATATTTGAAGAAATATTATTTAGAAAAATATTAATTGATAAAACAATAAAATATGGCGCAAGAATTTCTATAATAATATCTGCATTATTATTCGGATTATTCCATGGAAATGTAAATCAATTCTTCTATGCATTCTTAATGGGTGGTTTTTTCGCATATGTTTATATTAAAACTGGTAAAATAATTTATCCAATAATATTGCACTTAATAGTAAATTTAATGGGATCTGTAATAAGTTTAAAACTTATTCAATCAATAAGTAATTTATATTCAGGATCTATTAACTTATTTGATGCTTCATTTGTAATTATATATGTTATTATTATACTAATTTTAGTAACCATTGGTCTAATCCTATTGTTAACAAAATTTAAAACAGCAAAATTTAAAGGTTCAAAAACAAAAATAAACTTAAAAAAACCTTTTAAAACAAGTTTAATAAATGTTGGAATGATTTGCTTTATAATATTTTATTTAATCCAAATTATATCAACACTATTATCATGAAGAGTGGTTTTATGGGATATGTAAGAAAAATTAACGCAATTCAATGGAATAATGGGAACTATAAAACAATTGAAGAAGAATGTGTTGAAGATAAACATGCTTACCTTTTTATTGATAATTTACCCCCACGTAAATTTGCAACATACCCAAGAGATTTAGATGACTTTGCAGTAGGATATTGTTTAGGAGAAGGTTTAATTAAGAACTACCAAGATATTGAAACAATAAAAATAAACAAAACAGATATTAAAATTACCACAAAGTACTGTCATGAAAAAAATGAAACAAAAGAACTTCAAGGGATTGAATCAGATAGTGCAGGAGGATTAAGATCAAAATTAAATAAAATTGAGGTCGTAGAATCTGACTTAAAAATTGATGCAAGCAAAATAATAAAAGATATGATTCATTTAAAAGAAAATGCCATTATTTGGAGTAAAACAGGAGGAGTTCATGTAGCCCAATTAATATGTGAAGATAACTGCATAATAAGAGAAGATGTAAGCCGTCACGTTGCTGTAGATAAAGTCATTGGCGCTGCTTGTAGAGAAAATTATAACTTTTCAAAATCCTATATATCCTATAGTGGTAGAATGCCCTCAGATATGTTAGCTAAAATAATAAGAGTAAAAATACCTATAATTATTTCCAACGCAGCTCCTGCAAGTTCAGGAATTGATATAGCTAGTGAAGGTAACATTACCATGATTGGATTTGTAAGAGAAAATAGATTTACTGTTTATAGTGCCCCTGAAAGAATAAATTTTGATAAATAAAAAGAACAATAGAATTAATCCATTGTTTCAATAACACTATTTAAAATTTGTAAAGCTTTTGAAAAAGCAGGCATTCCAGAAGTTAATAAAACAACTCTTAAAACATCCACAATTTCATCTTTAGTAATATCTAATTCTTGAATTGCACTTATAATTTGCTTTTTAGTAGCTCTTGTATCTGCACGAGATGCTGTAATCCCAATAGCTATTAATTTTTGGGTTTTGTTATCTAATACTTTCCCATTCCAAACGGTTTCATTTAAATCTTTAACCATATCATACAAATCAGGAAAATCATCCTCTAATTCACGAATACCTTTACCATAAAATACTTCACCTTTCATATAACAATCTCCAATTCTTATATATCATATTTACTAATTTAAAGTATATATAACTTATTCAAAATTAACTAGCTACTACAGTTATATTACCCTCATAAAAACAAGGATTGTACTTATTATCTCCTGCAAAGGAAAAATTACCATAATAATTATCTTCACCAGCATCTGGAAGATATTCAACATTACTAATTACAAATTCTCCATTTTCATTAGTATTTGTACTTACAAGAGTTCCTAACTTATAATCTGGTTTGTTAAATGTAATCGTTTTATTAGCTACACCATTTCCAAAGGAATCCATTAACATTCCAGTAATTCTCCCATTTTCCGGAATTTCTGTTTCATTAATAACAATAAAAGTTGCAACATTTTTATTTAATTGAAACATGAAAGTTCCAATACATATTATAAATATTACAACCAAAATTGCTAAATATTTATTATCCATACACTCACCTAAAAATAATATGGCAATCATATAATAAATAGTTTAGACAATAAAGACTATCAGTTTGTTAGCTCTTGAACATATTTTTAGTTATTTTCTTTTTCTTTGATTTATTGTGGTGTTTGATGTGTGTTTGTGAAAAGAAATATTTATACATAAAACCAAAAAATAATTGTTTTCCATGTCTTATTTTGGATTGCAATATATATTTAACTATTCGAATATTGATCCTGTTAGAAAAAATGATGGTAAACGGCTCCAATGTAGTTTTGGTGAGAATACTATTCAATTTGCTTTGTATATTGTGATATTCTATGATGAAAATTACATTATTAACAAAGATGAAATCGAAGTTTCATTAGATGATAATTTAGCAGATAGTATTTGTGATTTACTTGATAAAACTACAGATAATCTCTCCAAAATTGGATGGGAATTCCAAAATGCCATTACATTTACATTAAATAATATTAAAGTTTTAGCTAGAATTTCCGAAAATAAAAATATAAACATGTATTACTAGATGGTCATTCATACAAAGCATGTATAAATCGTGCTGATGATGATAAAAGTGGAGAAATAGTAAAAGTAACAATTGACAAAAAATGGGTATTTCAAACTTAAAATAAATTTAAAACCCGGAAACTATATTATTAAAACAAAATACAAAGGAAACATAGTTTATAATAAAATAATTGTGAAAAATATAATTTATGCCAAAAATTTATCTAAGAAAAAACAAAAATCAATTAAAAAGAAAATAATTTTTAAAATTAAAGGAAAACAATACAAAACAATCACCAATTCTAAAGGAATTGCAAGTATATCTATAAAAAAATTTAAATGTGAAAAATACACAATTTATGCAATATAAAGGGTTTCACATGTTACTTAAAAAAATTTTTTATTTTTTCTATAATCATAAATTATATAACAAGTCCGTAGATAGTTTATCGAAAGAATACTGGGATGATGCTTTAAAAATTTCTAATATCTTATTAGAGAGAAATTATAATACATCTTTAGTTTTGAATAATTTAATCATCATATATTATGATGGTTTTAATGATTTGGATAGTTTGTTAATTAGGGTTGAGGAATTATTTTTGAATGAGGATTATGATTATTTTGTATTGTTGCTTAGGAAAGGGCATATTTTATATCTTCAAAATAAATATGATGAGGCTTTAAATTGTTTTAATGAGGTTTTAGATAATGATTCTTGTGATTTGTGGGCATATTTTTTTAAATGTTGCACATTACATAAGTTAAATGAATTAAAAGATTCGGAATTATTTAATAGAATTAATCCTAAAAATTGCAATGATGATTATTTGTTATTTTATATTGCTCGTTATTTTTATGATATTGGAATGTATGATAAGTCATTTTATTATTTAAATCAAAGTTTAAAATTAAAACCCAAAAGTCCTAATAAATTAATGTTTAAGGGTGAGGTTTTTAAGTCTTTGGAAAAATATGATGAGGCTTTAGATGCGTGTAATGAAGCATTGAAATATAATCCTAAATCTCCTCCATTATGGAACCTAAAAGGAATCATATATAACAAATTAAAAGATTATAATAATGCCATTAAATGTTTTGATAAGACTTTAGAAATTAATAACAAATATTACTTCGCTTTAGCAAACAAAAGCAATGCATTAAGCCGACTCGGAGATTATAAATCGGCACTCAAATTAAATGAAAAGGCATTAGATTTAACTCAGGATTATCCAGAATTATGGTACAATTATGGAAGCAGCCTATTTAGAAATGAAAGATTTGAAGAAGCTTTAAAAGCATATGATAAATCTTTAAAATTATCCCCAAACAACATTACTACATTATCTGCAAAATGTGAAACATTAGTCAAACTAAAGAATTTTGAAGAAGTTTTATCATGCACTGAGGAAATATTAAAAATAGATAATGAAAACTCATATGCAATAGACTCCAAGCTCACAGCCTTAGAAAATCTAAACAGATACGATGAAATGTTATCAACCTATGATGATGCTTTTAAAATTTATCCAGATGATGAATACTTAATAAAAGACAAAAAAGAAAGACTGTCACGTATTAACAAAACTTAATAAAAATAGAGCTAATTGACAACCTCTAGATAATAATGAGTATTAATTAAAAACTGCTCTAATTTTATCAATAGCAATTTCTTTACGTGCAGGATATGCTGCAATTTTAATTTTAAGATGAATTGAGTCTCCAGAGTCGATAATTGTCCATTTTTCATTAAACGCATCATTTTTTGAAAATCTTAAAAACCAATTTCCTTTATCATCAATTTTACGCTCTAAATCTGTATTTAATTTATCTGTATCTAACTCTAAAAGTTTGTTAAAAAAAGCTTTTGTATATCTTTTTTTAGATATAACACCAGATAAAATTATTATTTTATCTTCCATTAATCCTTCAGCTTCTTCTGCTTCGATTTCAGCTTCAGGAAGTATGTTTAAAATAGCTTGACTTATTTCGCCAATATCTTCACCTTCATAAACAAAAGCTCTAAATTTAATATTATGAATCATTTTATCTAAAAAAAAGTAGTAATAAGAAGAAGAGTTATAATTTTCTTCTTCTTGCTTGTTCACTACCTTTTCCTTTAGATTTAATTCCACGTCCTTTATTACCAGCACTAGTTAAACCTCTAAGAGCTCTATTAGTGTGTTTTTTAGAACATATCCAATTGATTTTTTTATCATTGACAATAGAAGGACTACGTGGATCTACTAAAATTACTTCATAATATTTATATTTACCGTCAGCCCACACCCAGTAAGAGTTTAATACTTCTAAATTAGGGTATTTTTTAGCTACACGTTCTTCAGCAATTCTTTGAATAGATTTAGCCTGAGTAATTTTGTTTACACCCATTCTTTTAGGTTTACGACCACCAATAAAACGAGATTTCCTTCTTCCACCACGTCTTACTCTAGTTCTTACTAAAACGAAACCTTTTTTAGCTCTGTAACCTAAACTTCTAGCTCTATCAAGTCTAGTAGGTCTATCTATTCTTTGGACTACTCTTTGTCTTCTCCATTTAGGAGCTCTTTCCCACATGAGTTCACGTACATATGACTCATCAGGGTTTTTCCATGCGTCTCTAATATATTTATACATTAATAACACCTTTTTTTGTTCAGCTATAAAGCCACATCCAATGGGAAAATATCCCAAAAAAAGTTATTCTACCAAATTGGCAGTAATTAAATATTAGCAATTATATGTTTATAAAGATATCGTTTATTTGACTTTATTAAAATTCTAATTTAAAATTTTTACTACTTTGTCGATGTTGTATACTGCTGTTTTGAGTCTTGTTTCTTTGTTTTGTAATCTTATGTGTTTACCTTTATTTATTTCTGATGAATTTTCTTTTAATTACGCTAAAAATACTTTTTACATTGTTTTTTCTGGAGTATGTTTCTTCATCAAAGGTTTTTTTTAAGCTTAATGAGTGTTGGCAGAAATTATTGAGTTTTAATTAATGTTCATTTTTTCCTTGTTTTCATACTATTTTTTAAATAGTGTTCATTTTCATATTTTATTATTTTTTTCATGTGAATTTCGCTTCTTTTTTTAATTTAATAGTTAAATTCAAATCAGTTTTTCAATAATTATTTATTATTTTCATTGGTTTCTTATATTGATTATGAATATTTGTGTTTTGATTATTATGGTGGTGAATTATTATATTTTGAATGATTTTTAGTAAAGGATGATGTGAAAATGGAAGAAGAATTTAAAGTTATGTGTTTGGTTTCGGTTATTGTTGGATGATGCTTTTAATTACTTTAAAATTGAACGTGTAATCTCAAATGTGGATAAGCCTTCTTTTAATACTTAAAAGTATGATAAAACTAATTTTTTTTATGGTAGTATTAATAAAATCACTGGTTCTGTGGAGTTAGCTTTATAAAATGCTAGGTTTATAATATTTTGTATTAAGTATAGTTTCTAATGGGAATTGAACCTAGTGGATAGGACAATTATGGGATTATAATGTTTGTTTTCAACAATATTTATCGATTTGATAATATGGCTATTTTTATTGTGGCTAATATGTTTAGATTTTAACTGATTTTGAACATATATTCAACTATTCAAAAATTTATTCATTATAAATGTTCAGTTGGGAAGAGATACCATAGTCTAAGTTATAGATTAATGTGGGTGTTAATGTAGTTCAAAATCCCCATTATGATCATTTATCAAATTCCAGTATTTAATGAATCAAATACTCTACTAATTTAAACCTAAAACCACAAAAATAATTATTGCAGATACAATCAATATTCAATGTTAGCCAACTTGAATTACCTTAGGATAACTTATGGTATAAAAATGCTCTAATACTCCAACATCTACAGCAAATATTAGAAAAAATCAGGAAAATTACTTGAAAATCCATTTGCTAATTGTATCATTTTGTTTGATGAATTATAAAAATGTTTTCATTTGTTCAATGAAAAAAGAATCAACATTCGATGGCACATAATCCTGCACCAATAGAGAATAGGAGGTGGATAATAAAGTTAAATTATTTTATTCATAATATTACGATGAATGTAAAAAAAATGTGAATATTCAGGAACATATTATACTCAAAATCACAGAAGAATAACGCGGATATCTCAACGAAGTTTCCTACAAAGCTGAACGCTTAATGTCTTCAGAAGAAGAAATAGAAAAATACAAATTACGTTCAAAAACAGTAGAAGCACACAATGGCACATTTAAAAGAATATACCATTATGATGACATACCATTAAAAGGTTTAGAAGAGTTCAAAATCTAATGTTCATGATTGTATCATCATACAACCTAATAAGATTATACAATTTAATAAAGAAAAAAAATGGATTTATATTCAGTTATTAATTCAATAAAGTTCGTATCATTAACTTAAAAAAAATAGAGGTGCTTAAAATGAAAAATATTCAAAATTAAATAATTTCTGCCAACACTCCTAATAATAAAAAAATTTATTCATCAACTAACAAATTGACAAATACGTATTAAACAATGCAAGAATTCATACGGCAAAAATGATCCAAAAAGCAGCAGAAATATTAAATATTAATTTAATCTATTTAAGACCCTATTGTCCAGATTTAAATCCAATAGAAGACGTATGGTGAGTAATTAAAAAACAATATATAAAACATGTTATACAACCAAAAATCAGTTAATTAACTTATTTAGAGATAAATTTTATGAAATTATCGGCTTCAAATCATTTTATGAAAATTGATTAAAGTTATATGGTAAAAATTTTAGAGAAAAACTATAATAAAATCAAAAAATATTGACTTCAGGCCTCATTATCTTCTTTTTTGAAAAACCATTCATAAAGTTTCACAACTATTAATATTAAAAACAATGAAGATGAAATTACACTTATTGAGTGAATTGTTAACAATTCAAATATTATCGATATTAAAGTTAACACTATTAAAACTTGAGTTATAACTAATTCTTGTTTTAAAGTGGCAAAAACTAATTTTCTTTCATTTATTAATAATATTATTGTTAATAATATAAATATGAAAGTTAAAATTAACCATATTAATAGTACAATTTTATTTAATGTTATTGTTGTAAGAATTAATAATATTAAACATGAAATACTAAATATTCCAAATAATTGTTTATTTCTACTCATCTAATCACATTTTTCCAACTTTTATCCCATATTTTAGAGGTATATTAATTGGAGTCCAACTTTCTTCATCAAAATATTTATAAGTTTCATTTTTAGTATTTAGTTGCAATTAAAACCATAATATAAGTATTTTCTTTTTTGAAAACATCAATTTTATTAAAACCTGCAACAGTTAAATAATCAATTAAATCTTCTTTAGTATAAATTTTCATTCCTTCAACTGTAGCTAACCATTCTTCCTCTTCAGGATTATTTCCATCAGTTCCTAAACCAATTAAAAATTTTCCACCTGGTTTAATGATTCTTAAAACTTCTTTAAATGTATTAGCTAAATCTGGCCAAAAATAAACTGTTTCAAAAGCAGAAACTATATCAAATGTATCATCGTCTATTGGCATGTTACATACATTAGCTTCAATAACCTGACACCTACCCATATCAACAGCTTCTTGATTGCGTTTAATAGACTCAGATACTGAAACCACCGAATAGTCAAGACCCCAAACATTACCATCAGGACACCTTCTAAGAAACTTTTCAATATTAACTCCACCACCACAACCAATATCTAAAACATCATCATCCACACTAGTATCAATACATTCCATTGCAAAATTTGAAATACCATCATGACCCTGATTCATACTTTTTATTGTTTTTATACCTTCTTCACCATGAGGTTTCCTACATTGAGTAATAACTTCTTTTTCCATTATATCATCCATTTATTATTTTTTAGCTATTACAACTAAAATATAAGTGTTTTCTTTTCTATAAGTTTTAATTTCTTTAAAACCTGCCTTTCTTAAATATTCAATTAATTGTTCTTCTGTATAAACTGTCATTCCAGCATCAGCATCAACCCAGTCTTCATCATTAGGATCATTACCATCACTTCCACAAGCTATCATAAATTGACCATTCGTTTTAATTATTTTGAAAACTTTTTTAAGTGTATTTTTAAAATCTGGCCAGAAATAAATTGATGAAAAAGCAGAAACTATATCAAATGTATCATCGTCTATTGGCATGTTACATACATTAGCTTCAATAACCTGACACCTACCCATATCAACAGCTTCTTGATTGCGTTTAATAGACTCAGATACTGAAACCACCGAATAGTCAAGACCCCAAACATTACCATCAGGACACCTTCTAAGAAACTTTTCAATATTAACTCCACCACCACAACCAATATCTAAAACATCATCATCCACACTAGTATCAATACATTCCATTGCAAAATTTGAAATATCCTCATGACCCTGATTCATTTCTTTAATCATTTTAAGACCATCCTCACCATGAGGCCGCATGAATTGTGCATCATTACTTTCCATCATAACAACCTTATTTTAAATATCTTCATATTTATTCTCTTTAAATTCATTAAAATGAGATTTAACATGAATAATGTCTCTAACTATTTGAATAAGTCATTTTTATAATAAATATTAAATGATGATTCAATAGGTCTTCAATATCTTTTATCATACATCATATTAATAAATTTTTTAATAAAACCTAAAAAAGTTCATATAATTAACTCTTTTAGTTTTTCTATTAAAAATTTTTTCATTAAAAGTAAATATAATATACATAATAGGATTTTAATAAATTAATATTTTAATGTCATTTAGTTTCTAAATTGTTATTTAAAATTTATATACTAGTTAAAAATAATATCAAAGCATGGAAATACTTGTATAATTTATGAATCAATAAAACAAGTATTTGAAAATAATCAAGGATATTAAAAATGAATGTAAAAGCATGTTTAGAAACAAAATGACACTATACAATGAAAAGCATGAAGTATTACAAATGTTATTCAACATACATACAAGCATATGATATAAGCAGATTATTAACAAAAGAGTTACTCATTAAAAAAAGACATGCAAATAATTCATGGATTTGATAGTCCTAAAAATGCTGAAGCATGATTAGAATGTGACTTATTCAGCAAAAAAGCTACATCAAAACTTCAAAATACTTGGATAGTTAATTCTAAAATTAAAATGCATGGAGTCGCTTAAATTAAATTCAAATTTTAACAAGTATCTGATAATATGGAAAAAATTAAAAATAATTTAAATGGAGTATTAATTTGTTTTATTATTGCTGTTCCTTGTTTGTTTTTAGGTAATCTTTTTCCCATCATCGGAGGACCAGTTATTGGTCTATTAATAGGTATGATCATATCTTTAATATGGATTGATAAAAAAAATTCAAGTAATGGAATTAATTTTACATCAAAATATATTCTACAAACAGCAGTTGTCTTATTAGGATTTGGATTAAACCTAAACGTAATTTTTAAAACAGGTATTCAATCCCTTCCAATTATTATTGCTACTATTTTAACAGCTCTGATTGTAGCATATATTATGATGAAATTATTAAATATGGAAAGAAAAACTTCTATATTGATTGGTGTTGGATCTTCAATTTGTGGAGGTTCTGCAATAGCTGCAACTGCTCCAATTATTAATGCAAAAGATGAAGAAATATCTCAGTCAATATCAGTAATATTTTTCTTCAATCTCTTGCAGCTATTTTATTTCCAATTTTAGGGAGAATATTAGGATTTTCTACAGTTAATGGAGATGCTTTTGGTATCTTTGCAGGAACTGCAATCAATGATACATCATCTGTTACAGCAGCAGCTGCTACATGGGACAATATGTGGGGACTTGGAAGTTCAACACTTGATAAAGCAGTAACAGTTAAATTAACAAGAACTCTCGCCATAATTCCTATTGCTTTGATTTTATCATTACTTACTGCAAAACAAAACAAGAATACAAGCAATAATTCATTTAATTTAAAAAGTACATTTCCAATATTCATATTGTATTTTATAATAGCATCAATTATAACTACAATAACCATTAATTTTGGAGTTAGTCCTGATTTATTTATGCCTTTAAAAGAACTAAGTAAATTTTTCATTATTATGGCTATGGTGGCAATTGGTTTAAACAGTAATCTCATTAAAATGATTAAAAATGGTGGAAAAGCAATATTACTTGGAGCAACCTGTTGGACTGCAATTACTGTTGTTAGCTTAATATTACAAAATTTTATGAATATATGGTAAAATTATTTGAATGTTATTAACACCAAATAATTTATTTTATAAGTTTTATCATTTCTTGCTCAAATCTATCACATATTATCTACAACTTATAATACTTCACATGCTTCTTTATATATTCAATTCCATGATTATATTCAAATTCTTTTGAAATTCCTGAAAGTTCTGTTGCAATAACTACCTTTTTCATAGCTAAATATTCAATGTCATTTTCATATTGTATCTTTTACGAATAGTTGATGGTTTTTCATCAACTTGTTTTTCTATTTCCTTTTTAATGTGTAAAAAATAGTGTTGCATAGTTAAAACCATTTTATTTTAATAAAAACAGCAGAATAACCTCAATATTCATATTATATTTAATTAGATACATTTTTATGAATTTTTTTATGATAATATTAAACCATCATTATCCTTATTTGACCAGTAAATAGGATAACAAATAACTTTAATCATGCCCCCTCATCACCATTCTTTCAATCAAATTATGTTGTTGATGAGGATTTCTCTCAAGCCAATCAGATTCTTGCACAACAATATTTTCATGAAGAAATATTTAGTTTTTAAATAATAAACAGTTATCCTATTTAATAATGAATTATAAAGCATTATTTATTATATCCCTTTGTTAAAAATCCTCAATAAATTGGTTAATAAAAAATAATCGATTTTAAGATATTTTATGTGTTTATTGATTAAAAAAAGTTAATAAAATGAATTTAACTGGTTATTAGTTCAAAAAAAACACAAACTACTTTAATAAGAATCAATTATAAACTAAAGTAGACAAAAAATAAGTTTTGTCTTAATATGTAAAAAAAATTATTTTTTAGACAAGTAATAATAATATGAATTATTTAAAAATATTCTATTTTATTATTAGAACGCTAAAAATACTGATTAATTAAAAAAATAATTGTATAATCTTTTTTTATAAATATTAATCAACTTAATATTATTAAAAAAATTTATATACATTTATGAGATAATATATTATATTAAATTATTATTACTGAAAGTATTACATATTTAATGATTAATAATAGTTTAATAAATTACTCTATTTCAATTCGGAGAGGAATATATGGATAAAAAATATATTATAGGAATACTCATTGCAATAGTAATTATTATTGCTGGAAGTGCTGTTTTCTTTGGAGGACAGACTCATGTAGAAAGAGCTGATGATGAACTAGTAGTTGCAGCTTACAGTCACGGAGGAGAACCAAAAACTGGTTTTGATCCAATTTTAGGTTGGAACTATTTAGCTGAACCGTTGATTCAAAGTACTTTATTAAAAACAACTAAAGACCTTGACTATAGAAATGATTTAGCAACTGGATATACAATTAGTGACGATTTGAAAAAATATACTGTAAATATCCGTGATGATGTTAATTTCACCGATGGTACTCCATTAACTGCTGAAGATGTTGTATTTACATACAAAACATATAAAGAAACTGGTGCCGGAAGCCACGATTTAGGAAATATGAAAGAAGTAAAAGCTATTAATGACACCGCAGTAGAGTTTACATTAAATGATTCTGATTCAACATTTATAAACAAATTAACTTGTATTGGTATTGTTCCATCTGATTCATATAATAATGAAACCTACGGAAGCAATCCTGTGGGATCTGGACCATTTAAATTTGTACAATGGGACAAAGGTCAACAACTAATCTTAGAGAAAAACCCTGATTACTACGGAAAACAACCTGAATTTAATAAATTAACAATACTCTTTGCTCAAAATGATGCTGCATTTAATGCCGCTAAAAATGGTGAATGTGACATTGCTGCTGTACCATTAAGCTATGCTAAAGAAAATATTAGTGGAATGAAGATGTTCTTATTAGATACCATTGATGTAAGAGGTATGTCCTTACCAGTTTTAAACGATACTGGTGAAAAAACTGAAGATGGAAATCCAATTGGTAACAATGTCACTAGTGATATTGCAGTAAGAAAAGCATTAAACTATGGAATTAACAGAACATTATTATGTGAAGGAGCATTAAATGGATTTGGTGTTCCAAACTATGATGGAGTTGCTCATCAATTACCTTGGGCAAATAAAGAAACCGTAATTGAGGATGGTGATATTGAATTAGCAAACAAAACCTTAGATGATGCTGGATGGAAAGATAGTGATGGTGATGGAATCCGTGAGAAAAATGGAACTAAAGCATCTCTCGGAATTTACTATTCATCTGATGCTTCTGAAAGACAAGCTATTGCAGTTTCAGTATCCGAACAAGCAAAAGAAATGGGTATTGAAATAAACGCAACTGGATGCAGTTGGGATGAAATTGACAAAGTTAAAAATTCTCAATTAGTTGTATGGGGATTCGGTAGTAGTGATCCATCAACTATGAAAGGTGAATACTACGGTCCATTTGCTGGCCAAGGTTATAATAACCCTGGATTTACCAACATCAGTGCTGTTGATGAACACATAGATAATGCTATGAAAATGCCTTACAATGATTCTTTTTCCGAATGGTCTAAAGTTTCTTGGGACGGTAATACTGGTATCGGACCAAAAGGTGAAGCTACTTGGTTATGGGCTGGAGAAATCAAATATGGTTACTTTGTTGATGACAGTTTAGATATCTCTGAAGATACTGCATTACTACAACCACATGGTGGAGACATCTTTAGTAACATCTACGATTGGCATCGTGTTTCTTCAATTGAAGACAAATAAATAAATTTTTGAGTTAAATTTTTAATTTAACTCTTTTTTTCTTTTTTTTAGGAGTTAAGATATGGTAAATTATGAGAAAATAGCCAAATTTTTAGGATTTAAACTTATCAGATTTATTATTTTAATAATGGCACTTATTTTAATTAGTTTTTTACTAATTGACATGTCTCCTATTAACCCTGTAAAAGCATATATAAGTAATTTTGTAGCATCTCCTGAACAAATAGCTACTTTTGAAGCATATTGGGGAGTTAATGAACCAATCACTACCAAATTTGCAAATTGGATTGGTAATATAATTCAAGGAAATTTGGGAACATCATTAATATACAGAATTCCAGTAATTGATGTAATTAAAGAAAAATTTATAGCATCACTTGCTTTAATGTTAGTTTCATGGACTCTTTCAGGGTTAATGGGTTTTATATTAGGAGTTATAGCAGGATTTAAAAAAGATACTATTATAGATAAAGCTATAAAAGTTTACTGTTACATTTTACAATCCGCACCTACATTTTGGATTGCACTGCTTGTTTTAATGGTATTCAGTATCTATCTTGGATGGTTCCCTAGTGGTTTAGGTGTTCCAATTGGAGCTGTAAGTAATGATGTTACATTTTGGGATTGGTTACATCGTTTAATATTGCCTGCATTTACATTAAGTATTGTTGGAGTGGCTCAAATTACGTTATATACAAGAGATAAATTAATTGGAGTTATGTCTAGTGACTATTTCTTATTTGCAAAAGCAAGAGGAGAAAAAAGTTGGAGTCTCATTAAAAGACATGGGATTAGAAATATTTTATTACCAGCTATTACATTGCAATTTTTAAGTTTCAGTGAATTATTTGGTGGAGCTGTTCTTGTTGAACAAATATTCACATACCCTGGAATTGGACAAGCTGCAGTTTCTGCAGGACTTAAAAGTGATGTTCCATTATTACTAGGAATTGTGCTTTTCAGTGCAATATTCGTTTATGTAGGTAATTTAATTGCTGATTTGATATATAATTTCGTTGACCCAAGAATTAGGGAAGGTAAAGACAATGAATAGCCCAATCAAAAAATTAAATTTAAGGACAAAAACTTTATTAGCTATTGTAATTACTGTCTTTATATTAGTACTTGTAGTTATTTGGGCCTTTTTAATTAATTCTTCGGAAATTACAACTAACTTTAGCATGATGAATCAGGGACCAAGTTTAGAACATATTTTCGGAACAGATTGGATGGGAAGAGATATGTTTACTAGAACCATTAAAGGTCTTGGTTTAAGTATCCAAATTGGTGCTGGAGCATCTATTTTAAGTACAATAATTGCTGTAATTCTTGGATTATTATCAAGCTTTAATAAACACATAGACACCTTTGTAGCATGGTTAGTGGATTTATTTTTATCAGTACCCCACATACTATTAATTATTCTTATTTCAATTGGATTAGGTGGAGGTGCATTTGGTGTTATAATGGGTGTTGCATTTACTCATTGGACTTCCCTTACAAGAGTTTTAAGAGCTGAAATTAAACAAATTCAAACTTCTGATTATATTAAATTATCTAAAAATCTTGGTAAATCTAAATTCTGGATTGCAAGAAAACAAATATTCCCATTAGTATTTACACAAATTATCGTTGGAACAATATTAATTTTCCCACATGCAATTATGCACGAAGCAAGTGTAACATTCTTAGGTTTCGGTCTATCACCTCATGAACCTGCTATTGGAATTATCTTATCTGAATCAATGAAATATCTTGCAACTGGTAACTGGTGGTTAGCTTTATTCCCAGGTTTATCTTTATTAATAATAGTATTATTATTTGATATTGCTGGAGAAAATGTTAAAAGATTACTTGATCCTACAACTGCAAATGAATAGGAGTGGTAAAATGGATAAATTATTAGATGTTAAAAATGTTTCTATTTCATTTATACAATACATACAAGGATTGCATCAAAGAGATTTAAAAGTTATTAGTGATTTAACTTTAGACATGTCCGAAGGTGAAATTTTAGCAGTATTAGGTTCAAGTGGATCTGGAAAAAGTTTACTTGCACATGCAATATTAGGAATTCTACCAGAAAATGCTAATTTAAATGGTGAAATTTTATATAAAGGACAAAAATTAAGCCAAAAAGACAAAGAAAAAGTTAGAGGCGAAGAAATTGCTTTAATTCCACAATCAGTTAATTTTCTTGATCCATTAATGAAAATTTCCGAACAAGCTATCGGTGAATACGAAAGTGATGATGATAAAAAAGCAAAATTAGCTAAACAAAGAGAAATTTTTGAAAAATATGGTTTAGGAAAAGAAGTTGACGATATGTACCCATTCCAATTATCAGGAGGGATGGCAAGAAGAGTCCTTGTATCAACAGCACTTCTTTCAGACCCTAAATTAGTAATAGCTGATGAACCAACACCTGGTCTTGATCAAAAATCGGTTCAAGAAACACTGAACTATTTAAAAAACCTGGCAGAAGATAATGTAGGAGTTTTATTAATTACACATGATATTAATGCTGCATTAAAAGTTGCTGATAGAATTGGAATATTCTACTCAGGTTTTGTAATTGAAATAGCTAAAGCTGAAGACTTCTTAGGTGATGGTGAAAATTTACTTCACCCATATACAAAAGCATTACATGATGCATTACCAAAATATGGATTTAAATTAACAGAAGGTCATCAACCATTACATGGAGAAATTCCAGAAGGTTGTCCATATTATGATAGGTGTGAAAATTCACTTGAAAAATGTAAAGCTAAACGTCCTCCATTAATCGACCTTGGAGATAAAAAAGTCAGGTGTTTTTTGTACGAAGGAGATGACTAAAATGGAACTTAAAGGAAACAACATTTCATATAAATACCATTCGTCTAAAAAGTATGTATTAAAAGATGTTAACATACACATCCCAAGCGATAAAATAGTTGGATTAGTTGGAGATAGTGGTAGTGGTAAATCAACATTATGTAAAATCTTATCAAATTACATTCATAAGTTTGAAGGTGAAGTCACTATTGACAATAAAACATTGCCAAAAACTGGATATTGTCCTGTACAACTCATTTTTCAACATCCAGAAAAGGTAATGAATCCAAAATGGAAAATGCATCAAATTTTAGAAGAATCCTGGAATGTAAATGAAAATTTATTAGATGAATTCGGTATTCAAAAACAATGGATAACTAGATGGCCTAATGAGTTATCTGGTGGAGAACTCCAAAGATTCTCTATTTTAAGATCACTAAATCCAAAAACCAAGTTTTTAATAGCTGATGAAATGACAACAATGCTTGATGCTGTAACTCAAGTACAAATCGTTGAATCTGTTTTAAAAATAGTTAAACAAAAAAATATCGGATTTTTATTTGTAAGTCACGATATTGATTTATTAAGCACTGTCTGTGATGACATAATTTATTTAAAAGATATTAATGGTGTTTAAATCCATTTATCTTTCTAAACTTTTTTTAAAAAAAGTAGCTATAAAAGAGTAGCTACAATATAATATAGAATTGCTGTACATGAAGGAACTGTTAAATTATCTATCCCACCATAACTTACTGATTCACATATTGTTGCAACAGCTGAAATAGATAATATATAAACAATATTGAATTCTGGCATCACATAACCTAATGAGAAAAAGACCATCCATACAAATACACTCATTACAAAAGTTACAAAAAACATGGAAAGAGATCCTTCAAGAGATTTTTCTCCACCAAATACATGATACTTAATTTTACCAAATTTAGCACCAATTAGTGCTGCAAATCCGTCTCCATATACAAGAGGAACAATAGCTAGTGCAACAATCCATATATAATTGTTAAATATTGCGATTAAAACTGTCCAAATAGCTGCATAGAAAAATAACCCCAATGCATGACCTGATTCCGTGATAATATTTTTTATTTTAATAGGCGAGTAATCTGTTAAGAAGAATAATGCAATTGTAATTGGTAATGTTAAAAACCAAACCATAATCCAGGTATTTGAGAAAAATGGCATTGCAAATATCATGTTCCCTACCATAATGTGAACAAATTTACGAGATACATCCCCTCTGGTTTTTAAAACAATTTCAGCAACTAAAAAAATAACTATCACATATACATAAACAACTATTAAAGCAAGAATATCTGAAAAAAGCATTATTTATCATACTTCCCTATTCACAACCTTTCTTTATTATATGATGTTAAAAGAATGTCATAACTAATCATGCCACTTCTTAGCAAGTGGTCCTTTAAGCATATAAAAAATCTCTCTTTAAATCACTTTTATTCATTTAACATTCTCTTATATAGTATTTACTTTATTTAATAGGATAAATAATTTGTTATATGAAATTTCAGAAAAATAGAAAGAATTAATCAGTATTCAAGTAAAACATTAAAAAAAAGAAAAAAAATTAGAGTTTATTTAGTTCCATAAACTCTGTCCCCAGCATCTCCAAGACCCGGAAGAATGTAAGCATCATCGTTTAATTGCCTATCAACAGTAGCACAGAAGATTTTAACATCACAGTGATCTTCTTCAATGCGTTTGATACCTTGAGGAGCAGCAACAATACATAATAATTTAATTTTAGAAACACCATCTTGTTTCAATCTGGAAATCGTAGCTGATGCACTTCCACCAGTTGCCAACATTGGATCTATGATTAAAACTTCTTTATCAGCGATTTCTTCAGGCATTTTATAGTAGTATTCAATAGGTTCCAATGATTCTTCATCACGATAAAGGCCAATGTGTCCTATTTTTGCATTTGGAATTACATTAATAATTCCATCTATCATACCCATACCTGCTCTTAAAATTGGTACAATTGCATAATTTTTCTCATTTAACATTCTAGTATCCATTTTTTCCAATGGAGTTTCGATAGTTACTTCTTCAAGTTTTGCATCACTCATTGCCTCATAACATAAAATAGCAGATATTTCAGAAACAAGTTCACGAAATTCCTTAGTTCCAGTATTAACATCACGTAAAATAGCTAATTTATGAGTTATCAATGGATGATTAAGTACAAATTCATTCATGTTTTTCCTCCGGAATTCCTAAGTTAAGAATAATTCCAACAATAGCTGCAAGAGACATTCCAGAAATGGCTATAGATAAATTACCATCAACAATAGATAATGTAGCACCACCTAAACCTAAAACTAACATAGTAGCTGCTATTACAATATTTTTAGTATTATTAAAATCCACTTGATTATTGATTAAAATCTTAAGACCATTTACACAAATAAAACCATATAATAAAACAGATATGCCTCCCAATACTGGTGCCGGAATAGCTGTAAGTAGTGCCGTTAAATGACCTGAAAATGCAAATACAATAGCTATTATAGCTGCAAGACCAATTACATAAACTGATGCAACTCTGGTCATTCCTACAACAGAGGTGTTTTCTCCATATGTCGTATTTGCTGGACCTCCAAGAACTGCTGCTAGAAATGTTGCAAGACCATCACCAAGAAGGGTCTTATTAAGTCCCGGATCTTCGATTAAATCACGGCCAATAATTTCACTTAATACTTTATGGTCACCTACATGCTCCACCATTGTTACTAAAGCAATTGGAACAATAGTTAAAACTGCTGCAAAGTTTAAATCATAATGCATAAATGGCAGATAGAATTTTGGAACTTCAACAATACTTGCTGTTAAAGCTTGTGAAAAATCAACCATCCCCAATACTGCCGCTACAACATAACCTACAATAATGCCTAATAAAAATGGAATAACCCTTATAATTCCTTTTCCATGAATCGCAATAATTGCAGTTGTTAAAAATGAAACAAATGCAACCAATATATTGTTCAATTGGACAGTTGTTAAATTTAATCCAATTTCAGAAATAGCTGTTGGAGCAAGTGATAAACCAATAACCATAATCATTGGACCTACAACAACAGGAGGCAATAACTTATTAATCCAACCAGGACCAGAAAGATGGATTATCAAAGCAATAATCATATAAACTATACCTACAATCATCAGTGCAGTGAATACACTTCCAGTACCTCCTATTGCATATCCTGCAACCATTGGAGTGATGAATGCAAAAGAACTTCCCAGATAAACTGGACTTCTATTACGAGTACAAATAATGTAAATTAACGTACCTATACCTGATGATACTAATGCTACCGGAATTGACAAGATATCTGCTCCAGCCGTTGTATTGACAACAATTGGAACCAAAATTGTAGCTCCGAACATTGCACATACATGCTGAATAGCAAGTAAAATCCATCTAAGTGTAGATGGCTTATCAGCAACACCTAATATCATATTACTATTTTCTTCAACCATACATATCCCAAAATTCTCATAAATTGATCAATAATTACCAAAAAATCTATTTAATAATATAAAAATATCTAAAATTTGTAAAAACTTATTTCAAATATAAAATAATAATTTTTGACTATTAATATATCTCTGAATAAAAGTATAAAATATTTATCTTTTTAGAAATGTGATTGAAAAATAAAAAAAAGTTGGGAAAATAAATCCCTAAAAAATTTAAATTTCCACAGATTTTCCTTTTTTAGCCCACCTAACAGTCATTGAAGTAAATGGTTGAGCTATTGCACTCCAAATTAAACTTAATATCCAATGTGAAATAATCATTATTAAAATATCCACTACAGAATATACTCCAACAAATGCCAAACCGATAAATATGAAATTATCTATTAGTTCACTTAAAGCAATAATCCCCAAGTTTTTAACAGAGGAATATTCCTCGCCAGCGTTTACCATAGTAGTAATTCTTGCATTTACAAAGTTACCGATTAAGTAACTAATGTAAGAAGCTATAAGAATTCTTGGAGTTTGAGTAAATACAAATGCAAGGCTTGAATCTCCAGTATAGAATGATGGAGAAGGCAAGAACAATATTAATGTTGTCATAAATACAAATAAAACATCTACACAAAGACCTAGAATAATGGTTCGACGTGCAGTTCTCTCACCATAAACATCTGCAATTACGTTAGTTAAAATATAAACTAAAGGATAAATTAAAACTCCAGCAGGAGTTTGCATACCTATAAAGTCTATACTTATGATTTTAACAGTGATTAAGTTTGCGATTGTGAATGCCATACAGAAAAATGCAGTAATAATTACTCTTTTTTCGGTAAAGTCAAAATTCAAATCCATACAAAATATATTAACTTTAAAAGTATTTAAATTTAATTAAACAAAACTTGACAATATTAAAGTAGAATTCAATTAATATAACTGTTTTTAAAATAAACAATAAAATAATTTAAGGTTATAAAATAGTTTAAAAAGCAATCAAAACCCTAACTCTAAAATCATCTCATTAACCTTCTGCTTTGCCCATTTCATACGCAGATTAAAATGTGACTAAAACTTCAATTATAGTTATTTACTAAACTTTTATTATAGATGAGTGACAAATAATATATTATGTCTGGAAAATCAAAAATAAATCTATTTAATAAAATGAGTAAAGAAGAGTTAAACAATGAAATGAGTCAATATGT